>JBDTAA010000245.1:0-5669 GCA_039924805.1 Cryobacterium sp. | reverse complement strand
CGTGCTCTTGCCGGCACCGGAAGGCCCTACCAGGGCGGTGCGCAGCCCGCGGGGCGCGCTGAAGGAGATGCCGCGGAGCACCGGGCGGGCAACGGCGGCCGCGCCGGCGTTCGTGTCAGTGCCGGCTGCGACCTCGGCCACGTCGGGCTCGGCGAGCACCTCCTCGAGCACGCCGGGCACAACGATGAGCGTCTCCAGGACCGGAGGAACGTCGAGCGACGCCTGCGCCGCAGGTGCGGCCGCGTAGCCGAACTGCACATCCTCGAACGAGACGGCCGCAGCATCCGGCCGCATCGACGCGTTTGCGGCGCCGATCGTGATGGCCAGCTGCGCGATGTCACGGTCGAACTGGTCCTCGGCCGGCAGGCTGATGATCTCCTCGATCCGGCCGAGTGCGCCCAGCGCCGAGTTGACCGAGGTGATCGCGCCGAAGGCCTGGCCGAGCGGCAAGATCATCAGGAATAGGAAGAGGATGAACGCGACCAGGCTCGCCACAGAGATGGCGCCGCTCGCGACGCGGAAGCCACCGACGCCGAGCACGACGAGGAACGACACCTGCATGGCGATGCCGGCGATGGGCACGACCAGTGCCGAGATCTTCGCGACCTTGATGCCCATCCGCCAGGCACCCTTGGCATCTTCTTCGACGGCGGCGATCTCGCGGTCGGTCGCGTTGGAGGCTCGCACCGTGCGCACGGCGCTGATGGCGCGCTCGACGCTGGCGGCCAGATCGCCGACCTTGGCCTGGGCGGCGTGGCTGGCGGTGCGGATGCGCTGCGACAGCAGCACCACGGTGACCACCGATGTCGCGATGACGAGCACGGTGAGCCCGAGCAAAACCGGGTCGATGACGAGCATGGCGACGAGGGCGCCGAAGAAGGTGAGTGACCCGCCGATCGCCTCGACCAGCCCCTGGGTGAGCACGGCCCGCAGCAGGGTGGTGTCGGAGCCGACCCGGGAGACAAGGTCACCGGTGCGACGGGTGTCGAATTCGCTGATCGGCAGGCGCAGCATCCGTCCGATCAATTTGCGGCGGCTCGAGAGCACGACGCCCTCGCCGGTGCGTTGCAACAGGTAGTGCTGGTAACCGCTGATCAGGCCGGACAGCACGACCAAGGCGATGAGCGCCCAGACTAGTCCGCCGAGCGAATTGCCCTTCTGCACGATGTCGATCACGCGGCTGACCAGCAGAGGCTGGGCAAGGCTCGCAGCGGCGCCCAAGACGCTCAGCACTATGACGAAGACGAGCACCTTCTTGTGCTCGAGCAGATAGGGCAGGAGCTGGCTGAATTTCGCCCGCGGGCCCTCAGCTGCGCCCGTGCGGCGCCCGAAACGGGACGTCGACCGGGGGCGGCCGGTAGAACGGGAGGCGGGGGCGGATTCGGTGTTGCGTGTCGTGCTCACCAACCGAGTTTACTTCCCGGGCGAGGTCCTCCGTCGCGATGTCGCCCGTTCGGTCTACAGTGGTGAATTGTGCCGGAGCCTGTCATCATCGCCCAGAATCTTGTCAAGAAGTACAAGGACTTCGCCGCTGTGAACGGCATCTCCTTCGAGGTGGCTCCCGGGGAATCCTTCGGACTGCTCGGCCCCAACGGCGCCGGCAAATCGACGACCATGCGCATGGTCGGCGCGGTCTCCACGCGCACCGGCGGCGCCCTGAGCATCCTCGGCCTCGACCCCGACGACTCTGGGCCCGAGATTCGCGCGCGCCTGGGCGTGGTGCCGCAGTCCGACAACCTCGACACCGAGCTGCGAGTTCGCGAGAACCTGCTCGTCTACGGCCGGTATTTCGGCCTGCCGCGCAAGCAGGTCGCCGCCCGCGCCGACGAACTGCTCGCCTTCGCCCAACTGGAGGACAAGGCCAAGGCGAAGGTCGACGCGCTCTCCGGTGGCATGAAGCGGCGCCTGACGATCGCTCGGGCGCTGATCAACGACCCGAAGATCCTGCTGCTCGACGAACCGACCACCGGCCTCGACCCGCAGGCCAGGCACATCCTCTGGGACCGGCTCTTTCGGCTCAAGGAACAGGGCACCACCCTGCTGCTGACCACCCACTACATGGACGAGGCCGAACAGCTCTGCGACCGGCTCGTCGTCGTCGACAAGGGCGCGATCATGGCCGAGGGGTCGCCGGCCGAGCTCATTCGCAAGCATTCCTCGCGGGAGGTGCTCGAGGTGCGCTTCGGCTCCGAACGCAACGCGCAGGTCGCCGAGCAGATCGCCGGCTTCGGCGACCGCATCGAGGTGCTGCCCGACCGCCTTCTCGTTTACAGCAGCAACGGTGAACACGAGCTGGAACGGATGACGCAGGCCGGCCTGCACCCGATCACCAGCCTCGTGCGTCGCTCCAGCCTCGAAGACGTCTTCCTCAGGCTCACCGGTCGGACCCTGATCGAATGAGCGCAGGGCAGAGCGCGGGGGGCGCGACCGGAACCGTCGCCGAGCAGGCCATTGCGGCGGCGGTCAAGTCGCGCCGCTGGGGATCCTGGTACGTGGCAGAGCACCGGTTCCGGGTCATGCGCTCCTACACGCAGACGGTGGTCGTCACGGCCATCGGCAACCCGCTGATCTACCTCTACGCCATGGGCGTCGGCCTGGCCACGCTCGTCGACGCCAACCTCGGCGAGGGCGCGGTCAACGGCGTCAGCTACCTCACGTTCGTGGCCCCCGCCCTGCTCGCCAGCGCCGCCATCGCGGTCTCCTCCGAGGAGTTCACCTACCCGATCCTGCTCGGCTTCAAGTGGAACCCGGTTTTCTACGGCATGAATGCCTCCCCGATCCAGCCGGGACAGATCATCAACGGCATCGTGATCTCCGTGACCGCGCGGATGCTCGTCACCTGCGGCCTGTACTACGGCTTCATGCTCCTGTTCGGAGCGGTCCCGTCGCCGATCGGCTTCCTCGCGGTCTTCGCGGCGCTGCTCACCGGCCTCGGCTTCGGCGCGATGCTGATGGCCTACACGAGCACCATCACCGAGGACACCGGCCAGATCGCCATGGTCATGCGCTTTCTCGTCTTGCCGATGACCCTGTTCTCCGGAACCTTCTTCCCACTGTCCGTGTTGCCGCCCTACCTGCAGTGGATCGGCTGGATCTCGCCGCTCTGGCACGGCACCGAACTCTCCCGCGTCTTCGCGTACGGGGCGAGTGAACCGATCTGGCTGAGCATCCTGCACGTGCTCTACCTGGCCGGGCTGCTCGCGCTGGGCTGGACCTGGGCGCGCCGCGTCACGTCGAGGAGGCTGAACAAATGACGGATGCCGACGTCTCGGTGGCCGCATCCGTCGCCGCCACGCGCCCCCTGCGCGCGCTCTACGCTGGCAATGCCCGCAGCGTCATGCAGCGCGGTTGGCGCGCCACACGGAGCTCCAATTGGCTGATCATCGTGAGCGGCTTCTTCGAGCCGATCTTCTACCTGCTGTCGATGGGACTCGGCCTGGGCGCGTTGATCGGCACGATCACGACCGAATCGGGGCAGGAGGTGCCGTACGCGGCCTTCATCGCCCCGGCCCTGCTCGCCGTCGCCGCGATGAACGGCGCGATCTACGACTCCACCTGGAACGTGTTCTTCAAGATGCAGTTCGCCAAACTGTACGAGGGCATGCTGTCCACCTCACTCGGGCCGCTGGATGTCGCCCTCGGCGAGATCTCGCTGGCCCTGTTGCGCGGCGCGCTCTACGCGACCGGTTTCATGGTCGTCATGCAGGCGCTCGGGCTGAACCTGTCCTGGTGGGCGTTGCTCGCGCTGCCGGCCGTGCTGCTCATTGCCTTCGGCTTCGCGAGCGTAGGCATGGCGATCACCAGCTACATGAAGACGTTCCAGCAGATGGACTGGATCAACTTCTTCCTGCTGCCGATGTTCCTGTTCTCGGCGACGTTCTACCCGCTGAGCGTGTACCCGCAGGGCATCCAGTACGTGATCCAGGCGCTGCCGCTCTGGCACGGCGTCGAGTTGGTGCGCGGCCTGACCACGGGCATGGTCGACGTCGGGATGCTCTGGCACGTGCTCTACTACCTGGTGATGATCCTGCTCGGGCTGGTCTTCACGACCCGCCGCCTGCGGGTGCTCTTTCTCGACTAGCTGCGAGATCAGGCCTCGAGCCGGGCCTCGCCCACGGTGGCGACGCAGGCGAACGCTACTTCCAGAGCACCGCGATGGCGATGTTGGCGACCGTGAGCCCACCGATGCCCCAGAGCGCCCACGCAGGGGCGGCGCGCTTCTTGCGGTACCTGATGACCAGCACGGTGATCACAATCAGCACGACCAGTTTGACCGCGATCTTGGTGTTGTTGATCTCGCCCGGCTCGGCCATCTGCACGAGTCCGACGAGCAACAGGCCGGTCACCAGCTGGGTCAGCGCGCCGTGGAACATGGCGGCAATCACCGTGCCCTTGTCGGCGATGATGTCTTTCACCTGCACCAGGAACCCGCCGAGCAGCGAGGCGAGGCCGATGAAGTGCAGAATGAGCAGAATGCCGATCAGGATGTCCATGCGGCCAGCCTAGGGGACGGTGAGGCCCCTCATCGGGAGGCGAGCTCCCGCAGCAGCCGAGCCGTGGCGATGGCGGCCGATGCGGCCTCCTCGCCCTTGTCCTCCTTCGAGCCGGGGAGCCCGGCACGGTCGAGTCCCTGCTGTTCGTCATCCAGGGTCAGCACGCCGAAGCCCACGGGCTTGCCGGCGTCCAGCGCGACGCGGGTGAGGCCATCCGTGGCCGCCGCCGACACGTATTCGAAGTGCGGGGTGCCGCCACGGATGATCACGCCGAGCGCGACCACCGCGTCCGCGCCGTTCTCGAGCGCGACCTTGCAGGCCACCGGCAGCTCGAAGCTGCCCGGGACCCGCACCAGCGAGTAGCTGGCGCCGGACGCCTCGAGCACCCGGGTGGCGCCGGCGATCAGCCCGTCGGTGATGACGTCGTGCCAGCGTCCGGCCACGATCACGACGCTCAGGCCCGTTCCGTCGACGGCCAGCTCGGGGGATCCTGCTCCGCTCATAGTGCGATTCCTTTCAACATGTCGTGCTCGGCGATGTGGTGGCCCATCCGGTCGCGTTTGGCGGCCAGGTAGCCCTTGTTGTGGGTCCCGATACCCACGACGAGCGGAACGCGTTCGCTCACGGTGATACCGTGCGCCTCGAGCTGGCGCTCTTTCTCCGGGTTGTTCGTCAGCAGGCGCACCGAGGACAGCCCCATCTGGTGCAGGATGCCGGTGGCGGCCCCGTAGTCGCGGGAGTCGCCGGGCAGGCCCAGCGCCAGGTTCGCGTCGAGGGTGTCCAGACCGTCTTCCTGCAACTTGTAGGCGCGAAGCTTGTTGATCAGGCCGATGCCCCTGCCCTCCTGACCGCGCAGGTAGACGACCACGCCACCTTCATGCTGGATGGTCTCCAGCGCGGAATCGAGCTGCCGCCCGCACTCGCACTTGAGGGACCCGAACACCTCGCCGGTGAGGCACTCGGAGTGCACCCGCACCAGGGCGCCGTTGATCGGGTCGCCGGAAACGATGGCAACGTGGTCGGCGCCGGTCATCCGGTCCCGGTACGCGCGCATTTTGAAGGGGCCGTGCGAGGTCGGAACGGTGGTCTCGACCTCGAAGTCCACCCGCGGCGACTCGAGGATGGGGCTGATGGTCGGGAGGTCGGTGTTGCTGTGGAATTCGTCCAGGTACTCGA
>JBDTAA010000244.1:0-13582 GCA_039924805.1 Cryobacterium sp. | reverse complement strand
ATTCGCCTTCATCGGTGCGCCGGCCCCTCGCCGGTATTGCCCGTCAGAGGTAATGACGACTCTCGCCGCGGCGTCGTCGACCCTGGCCCGCAGTGCCGCCGGGGAGAATCCGCCGAAGACGACGCTGTGCACAAGGCCCAGGCGCGCACAGGCCAGCATGGAGACGACAGCCTCCGGGATCATCGGCAACTGGATGACGACCCGGTCGCCGGCGACGAGCCCGAGCGAGCTGAGCGCATTCGCCGCCCGGCTGACCTCGACTTTCAGCTGAGCGTAGGTGATGTCGCGGGTGTCGCCCGGCTCGCCCACCCAGTGCAGCGCCACCTGGTCGCCGTGCCCCGACTCGACGTGCCGGTCGACGCAGTTGTAGGCGACGTTGAGCTTGCCGCCGCTGAACCAGCGGGCGTTCGGCGGGTTCGACCAGTCGAGCACCTCGTCCCACGGCCGCGTCCAGTCGAGCTGCTCGGCCTGTGTCGCCCAGAAGTGCTCGCTGTCCCGGTCGGCGTGGTCGTAGTGCGCCGCGACGGCGTTGGCCTGCGCCTGGAACTGCTCCGACGGCGCGAAGGTGCGCGTGACATCCGGACCGGTGTGGGTCAGTGTTTCCCTGTTCATCAGTGGTCCACCGCTTCCTTCTCGGCGCCGACGCCGGTGAGCGAACGAACTTCCATTTCGACCTGCTTGGCCACGTCGCGCGGAACCTTGTCGAGCACGGTGCCGAGCCAGCCCAGGATGAACGCCAGCGGGATGGAGACGAGGCCGGGGTTGCTGAGCGGGAAGATGGCGAAGTCCGCGCCGGGGATCATCGACGTTTCCGAACCGGAGACGACCGGCGAGAACGCGATCAGGAGGATGGCAGAGGCCAGCCCGCCGTACATGCTCCACACGGCTCCCTGGGTGCTGAACTTCTTCCAGAACAGCGAGTAGAGGATGGTCGGCAGGTTGGCCGAGGCCGCGACGGCGAAGGCCAGGGCGACCAGGAATGCCACGTTCTGGCCGTTGGCGCCGATGCCGCCGATGATCGCGACGATGCCGATGATGACCACCGTGCGGCGGGCCACCTTGACCTCGTCCTCCGGACGGGCCTTGCCCTTCTTGACCACGCTGGCGTAGATGTCGTGGGCGAAGGATGCCGCGGCGGTGATGGTGAGGCCGGCCACAACGGCCAGGATGGTCGCGAAGGCGACCGCGGAGATCAGGCCGAGCAGAAGGGGACCGCCGAGTTCGAAGGCCAGCAGCGGGGCGGCGGAGTTGACGCCACCCGGCGAGGCCAGGATCCGGTCGGCACCGATGAGCGCTGCCGCGCCGTAGCCCAGCACCAGGGTGAAGATGTAGAACCCGCCGATGAGCCAGATCGCCCAGACCACCGAGCGGCGAGCCTCCTTGGCCGTCGGAACGGTGTAAAAGCGCATCAGCACGTGCGGCAGCGCCGCGGTGCCGAGCACCAGGGCGAGGGCCAGGGAGATGAAGTCGAGCTGGGTGATGTCGCTGAGGCCGTACTTCAGGCCCGGGTTCAGGATCTCCGGGTTGCCCGCGGTCGCCACGGCGTGGTCGAGCAGGCTGGAGAGGTTGAAGCCGTGCAGCGCGAGCACCCAGACGGTCATCACGGCGGCCCCGGCGATGAGCAGGCAGGCCTTGATGATCTGCACCCAGGTGGTTCCCTTCATGCCGCCGATGAGCACGTAGACGATCATCAGGGCACCGACGACGGTGATCACGATGGACTGGCCGAGGCTGTCGTTGATGCCGAGCAGCAGGGAGACGAGCCCGCCGGCGCCGGCCATCTGGGCCAACAGGTAGAAGAAGCACACGACGAGGGTGGTGATCGCAGCCGCGATCCGAACCGGACGCTGCTTCAGGCGGAAGGAGAGAACATCCGCCATCGTGTACTTGCCCGTGTTGCGCAGCAGCTCGGCCACCAAAAGGAGCGCGACGAGCCAGGCCACGAGGAAACCGATGGAGTACATGAAGCCGTCGTAGCCGGTGATGGCGATGGCTCCGACGATGCCGAGGACCGAGGCCGCGGAGAGGTAATCGCCGGCGATGGCGGTGCCGTTCTGGCCGCCGGTGAACGAGCGGCCGGCCGCGTAGTAGTCGGCCGCCGTCTTGTTGTTGCGGCTGGCGCGAAGAACGATGATCAGCGTGATGGCGACGAAGGCGCCGAAGATGCTGATGTTCAGGATCGGGTCACCGGGGGTGGCCGCCGCGGTTGCGAGGTGGATGTTCACTTGGACTCCTTCGTGGCGGCGTTCGTTGCGGCATTCGTTGCGGCGGCGAGCGGGCCCTCGATCTCGTGCCGGATGGATGCGGCGATCGGGTCGAGCCTGCGGCCCGCGTAGCTGACGTACCAGGTCGTGATCGCGAACGTGCTCACGATCTGCGCCAGGCCGAGCAGCAGGCCGATGTTGACGCTGCCGAAGACCTTGATCGACATGAAGTCGTGGGCGTAGCCCGCCAGGAGCACGTAGGCGAAATACCAGAGCAGGAAGGCAATGGCCACCGGGAAGACAAAGCTGCGATGGCGTTTGCGCAGCTCCTGGAACTCGTCTGATTCCTGCACTCGGTGGAAGGTTTCCGCGGGAATGACCGCGTCCACTTCCTCTTCCAGGGCGACATTGCCCATGATTTTCTCCTCATCATTGATAGAGCGTTCACGCAGACCACCGTTTCCGGTTGCGTTGCCGATCACTCTCCCCCACGCCGCGAGCCCTGGCACCGACCTGGCCGGACTCCATCGCCGAGCGGCGGTCAGCCTGCGCCGAACGGCGGATTCCGCCGCCGAGCGCCGGTTAGTGTTAGCACCATGCCCGAGTCACCGCTGCTCGCCGTGGTCGTCATAGGCGTCGTCGTCATCACCCTGACGATCGCCGTCGTCGGCGCCGTGGGGTTCAGGCTGCTCCGCTCGTGGCGGGAGCTCGGCACGGACGCCGAGCGGGCCACGTACACGACCCTCCATTCCGCCTCGCTGGCCGGCAAGCATCTGCGCAACGGGCTCGAACCCGCCGGGGCCGCGAAGGCCGCCAAGCATCTGCGCGGCCTGCTGGGCTGCGACGCCCTGGCCATCACCGATGTCTCCGGTGTTCTCGCCTGGGACGGTGCCGGGGAGGAGCACCGCCGCGAGGCCATCGACTTGGCCTCGAAGGTGCTGGCCACCGGTCGCACCCAGCTGTTCCGCGAGGCGGTGCCGCACCACGCCAGGCTGAAGGAGGCCGTCGTGGCGCCGATCCGTTCCGGATCGCGCATCGTGGGTTCCGTCGTCGCGTACGCGCCGCGGGTCAAGCCGGGTCTCGTGCGCGCGACCAGCGAGCTGGCGGACTGGGTGGCCGCCCAGGTGGAACTGGCCGAACTCGAGTCCTCGCGCACGCTCCTGATGGAAGCAGAGGTGCGTGCCCTGCGGGCGCAGATCAGCCCGCACTTCATCTACAACTCGCTCAACGCCATCGCCTCCTTCATCAACACCGACCCGGCCAAGGCCCGCGACCTGGTGCTGGAGTTCGCCGACTTCACCCGGTACTCGTTCCGCCGGCACGGCGACTTCACCACGGTGGCCGAGGAACTGGGCTGCATCGAGCACTACCTGAAGCTCGAACGGGCCCGCTTCGGCGATCGGCTGCTGGTCAGCCTGACCATCGCGCCGGAGGTGCTGAGCACCGTGATCCCCTTTCTCAGCCTGCAGCCGCTGGTCGAAAACGCCGTGCGCCACGGGCTCGACGACAAGGAGGGCGTCGGCCACATTGCCATCACGGCGCAGGATGCCGGCGCCTTCGTGGAGGTGACCATCGAGGACGACGGCGTGGGGATCGAACCGGAGCACCTGCGCTCGGTACTCGCCGGTCACAGCGACAGCGACCACGTGGGGCTGCGTAACGTCGACTCGCGGCTGCGCCAGGTCTACGGCGACGACCACGGACTGGTGATCGACACGGCGCCCGGCGCCGGCACCCTGATCACCATGCGGGTTCCCAAGTCACAGCCCCGACCCGACCTCGGTTCGTGACTGGCGTACCTCGTGGCTGAGAGACTGGCGTCATGATCACTGTCCTCATCGCCGACGACGAGCTCCCCGCTCTCGACGAGCTTGCGTTCCTGCTCGGCAGGGATGAGAGGGTCGGCACCATTCACCGCGCCTCGTCGGGCTCGGAGGCCCTGCGCATCCTCGATCACGAACGGGTGGATGCGCTCTTCCTCGATATTCACATGCCCGGGCTGTCCGGTCTCGACATCGCCCGCGCCGTGTCTCGCTCGGCCGGTTCCCCCGCCGTTGTCTTCGTCACCGCCGACGAAGACCACGCCGTGAAGGCCTTCGAGCTGGCCGCCGTCGACTATCTGCTCAAGCCCGTGCGCGCCGAACGACTCGCCAATTCGGTGACCAGGATCATGGAGACGATGGCGATCGCCGAGACCACCCCGGCGGCCCTGATCACGGTGGACCTCGGCGGCATGAAGAAGATGATCCGCCGCGACGAGGTTCGCTACGTGCAGGCCCAGGGCGACTACGCCCGGTTGCACACCGACGACTCGAGCTACCTCATCCGGGTTTCACTGGCGGAGCTGGAGAAGCAGTGGGCGGATGCCGGCTTCCTGCGCATCCACCGCTCCTATCTGGTGTCGATGTCGCACGTCACCCAGGCGAAACTGGGTGCCGTGCGGCCGACCATCGTCACCAACGGCGCCGAACTGCCGGTGAGCCGGCGGCACCTTCCGGCCCTCCGGGAGAAGCTCGAGACCACCAGGATCCGGCCGTCGTCGTGATGCCAGAGGATCCCACCGGGTCGGGTCAACCCGCACAGACCCCGCCGCGCCGGGTGCGGGTCACCGCTCCCCGCGCCCAGGCCCGGCGCGCGCCCGGCCAGCCGGTGGCCCGGGAGATCGCGGAGCAGTCCGAGGTGGGCCAGGTCTTCGTGCGCTCCCTCATCCGTTCGCAGCTCAGGCTCGCGGTGGTCGTGGCCGTGGGTTTCCTCCTGATTCTGCTGGCGTTTCCCCTGATGCTGGCCTACGTGCCTGGTCTGGACCAGGCCGAGTTTCTTGGGGTGCCGTTTTCCTGGCTGGCGCTCGGCGTCGGGGTCTACCCGGTCATCCTGATGAGCGCCTGGCTCTACGTGCGCGCCGCGGCCCGCAACGAGGCCAGATACCTCGACCTGGTCGACGACGCATGAACGCCGGCGTGGGGTACGCGGCCCTGATCGGGGTGTTCACCGTGACGGCGGTGATCGGTTTCTACGGCCTGCGCATCTCGCGGACCACCGAGGACTTCTACGTTGCCTCACGCACGGTGCGGCCGTGGTGGAACGCCTCGGCCATCGGCGGCGAATACCTCTCCGCGGCCAGCTTCCTCGGCGTGGCCGGGCTGATCCTCATCTCCGGGTCGGATGCGCTCTGGTTTCCCATCGGCTACACCGCCGGCTATCTGATGCTGCTTCTGTTCGTGGCGGCGCCGCTGCGACGCTCGGGCGCGTACACCGTCCCCGACTTCACCCAGGGCCGGCTGGAGTCGGTGGCGGCGCGGCGGGTGACCAGCGTGTTGGTCGTGATGGTGGGCTGGTTCTACATCGTGCCGCAGCTGCACGGCGCCGCGCTCACCATGAGCATCGCCACCGGGCTGCCGTCGTGGATCGGCTCGGTGGCGGTCGCCGTCGTCGTCTGCGTCACCGTGGTGACGGGCGGGATGAGGTCGATCACCTTCGTTCAGGCATTCCAGTTCTGGCTCAAGCTCACGGCGATCGCGGTGCCCATCGTCTTCATCCTGATCGTCATGGGCAACTCGGGGCTCTCGGCCCCGGCCGTGGCCGAGCCATTCGCATCCGACCCGGCTGGCACACCCACGGCCGGTGCGTACCGCAACGTTTCGTTGGTCATCGCCCTGTTGTTCGGCACACTGGGCTTGCCGCACGTGCTGGTGCGCTTCTACACGAACCCCGATGGCCCCTCGGCCAGGCGCACGACCCTGATCGTGCTCGGGCTCCTGTCGGTCTTCTACCTGTTCCCCACCCTCTACGGCGTGCTCGGGCGGATCTTCACCCCGGACATCGCCACCGGCGGCACACCGGATGCGCTGGTGCTGCTGCTGCCCGGCCGGCTGATCCCTGGGCCGGCCGGCGACGTGCTCACCGCCCTCGTCATCGCCGGGGCCTTCGCCGCGTTCCTCTCGACCACCTCGGGTCTCGTGATCTCCGTCGCCGGGGTGATCAGCCAGGACGTGCTCGGCGGACGGGTGCGCGGCTTCCGCGTGGCCGCGGTCTTCTCCACGCTCGTGCCGCTCGTCGTTGCGCTGCTCACCGATTCGATGCAGTTGGCCGGGAGCGTGGGCCTGGTCTTCGCGTTCACCGCGTCGACGATCTGCCCGCTGCTGCTGCTCGGCATCTGGTGGCGCGGCCTGACCGACGTGGGCGCGATCGCGGGGATGCTCGCGGGCGCCGCGCTGTGCGGCGGCTCGATCGTGGCCAGCCGTCTGCTCGGGCCCCAGGCCGGGCCGCTCGGCGACCTGTTGGCGCAGCCCGCGGCCTGGACCGTGCCGGCCGCCTTCGCCGTGATGATCGGTGTCTCGCTGCTGACCCGGCACCGCCGCCCGGCCGGCATCGCAAAGATCATGACCCGCCTGCACGCCCCCGAACGCCCCCAGCCCGCCCGCTGATCGAGCCCGTCGAGATCGGTGATCGAGGGAACGCGAAACGCGCGCGCCCCGGAGGACGCGCGCGTTTGTGTGGAGCAACTGACTAGCGCTTACGCTTCTCGCGCACGCGCATGCTGAGGTTGATCGGGGAGCCCTCGAAGCCCCAGATCTCGCGCAGGCGACGCTGGATGTAACGGCGGTAGCCCGGGTCGAGGAATCCGGTGGTGAACACCACGAATGTCGGCGGACGGCTGGAGGCCTGGGTACCGAACAGGATGCGGGGCTGCTTGCCGCCACGCACCGGGTGCGGGTGCGCCCCGGCCAGCTCGGCGAGGAACGCGTTGAACTTGCCGGTGGGCACGCGGGTGTCCCACGACTCGAGCGCGAGCTCGAGGGCCGGAACGAGCTTCTCCATGTGGCGGCCGGTCTTGGCCGAGATGTTCACGCGCGGGGCCCAGGACACGTGGGCCAGGTCCTGCTCGATCTCACGCTCGAGGTAGCGGCGACGGTCGTCGTCGATCTGGTCCCACTTGTTGAAGGCGAGCACGAGGGCACGGCCGGATTCGAGCACGAGGTCAATCACGCGAACGTCCTGTTCGCTGATCACCTCGGTGACATCGATCAGGACAACGGCGACCTCGGCCTTTTCCAGGGCAGCGCTGGTGCGCAGCGAGGCGTAGAAGTCGGCGCCCTGGGAGAGGTGCACGCGACGACGGATGCCGGCGGTGTCGACGAAGCGCCAGATCTTGCCGCCCAGCTCGACCTGCTCGTCGACCGGGTCGCGGGTGGTTCCGGCGAGGGCGTTGACGACGACGCGCTCTTCACCGACGACCTTGTTCAGCAGGCTCGACTTGCCCACGTTCGGGCGGCCGAGGATGGCGACGCGGCGAGGCCCGCCGACCTCCTGCTTGGCGACGTTGGAGATCTCGGGGAGTTCCTTGAGGATCGCGTCGAGCAGGTCGGCGACGCCGCGCCCGTGCAGCGCGGACACCGGCCACGGCTGGCCGAGGCCGAGGGCCCACAGGCTGGCCGCTTCGGGCTCCTGGCGAATGTCGTCGACCTTGTTGGCGATGAGGAAGACCGGCTTGCCGGACTTGCGCAGCATCCGAACGACGGCCTCATCGGTCGAGGTGGGGCCCACGTTGGCATCGACGACGAACATGACCAGGTCGCAGAGGTCGATCGCGACCTCGGCCTGGGCTGCGACGGATGCGTCGATGCCGCGGGCGTCGGGCTCCCAGCCGCCGGTGTCGACGAGGCTGAAGCGGCGTTCGTTCCACTCCCCCTTGTACGTGACGCGGTCGCGCGTCACACCGGGGGTGTCCTCGACGACGGCCTCGCGGCGGCCGAGGATGCGGTTGACCAGCGCCGACTTGCCCACGTTCGGGCGGCCGACGATGGCTATGACCGGCAGTGCCGGGAGGTACTGGATCGCGTCCGGGTCATCCGTCGCGGATTCGAGAACCTGGAAGTCGTCTTCTTCGAGGTCGTAGTCGTCCAGGCCGCTGCGGAGCGCGGAGGCGCGCTGCGACGCAAGGTCTTCATCAAGGTTGGACAGTCGTGACGCGAGTTCGCTGTCAAGCTCCGGGATCGTGTCGTCGATATTGTTAGTCATGCGAGTTCCTCGCGGTACGTGTATTGATGACCTCGATGACCGCGTCTACGGTCTGCTCGAAGTCGAGATGGGTGGAATCGACGGTCGTCACACCGTCTGCGGCGCTCATAAAATCGACAACCTGCGAGTCAGCGCGATCCCTCGATCGCAACGCCTCCGCCACGGTATTGGCCGATTCGGCCGGAAGTTCCGCAGAGCGCCTACCCATTCTAGCCTCCTCGGATGCCGTGAGCAGGATTCGTACCTCTGCGCCCGGTGCGACGATGGTCGTGATGTCTCGTCCCTCGACCACGATTCCGGGCCGGTCAACGGTCCTGGCGATGGTGCGGAACAGCTCGGTGAGGTGCGTGCGCACCTCCGGGATCCGGGCGACGGCACTCACCGCTGATGAGACGCGGGGGTCACGGATGGCCTCGGTCACGTCGGTCTCGCCAACCGTGACGGCGGATGCGTCGGGCTCGGTGCCGATGGAGTAGTCGAAGTCGGCCAGGGCGGCGACGACGGCCTCGGCATCGCCGGTGTCGATCTTGTGGTCGAGCATCAGCCAGGCCAGCGCCCGGTAGGCGGCGCCCGTGTCGAGGTAGGCGAAGCCGATGGTGCGGGCGACGGCCCGGCTCACGCTGGACTTGCCGCTGCCGGCCGGTCCGTCGATGGCGACAAAGGTGGGTGAGGCGTGACGGCCCATGCGATTAACCAGCAATCCGCCAGCCGCGGGCGGCCAGCTCTTCGGTGAGGCGACCAACGACCTCGGGGAGAACGGAAATTTCGGCGAGGCCCAGCTGCGCGCCGGGCGAGTGTTCGAGGCGGAGGTCTTCGAGGTTCACCCCCACCTCGCCGATCTCGTGCAGCAGGCGGGCGAGCTGGCCGGGGGTGTCGTCGACCATGACGATCATCGAGACGAAGCGGCGGTCCTGCCCGTGCTTGCCGGGCAGACGGGCGACACCGGCGTTGCCGCCGGCGAGCTCCTCGGCCAGTTTGCGCCGGGCCCCGGGCGCGGCCGGGTCGGCGAGGGCGTCGATGAACCGGTCGAGGTCGTCGCGGAAGGCGACGAGGATGTCCCGCACGGGCGTGGCGTTCGCGCCGAGGATCTGCACCCAGAGCTCGGGGTCGCTGGCCGCGACGCGGGTCACATCGCGCAGGCCCTGCCCGGCGAGGTTGAGCGAGGATGCCGCGGCATCCGTCAACCGGCGGGCCATCAGGGTCGACACGACCTGGGGCACGTGGGAGACGAGGGCGACGCCGCGGTCGTGGTCCTCGGCGCTCATCTCCACGAGGCTCGCGCCGAGGTCGAGGATGAGGTCGTCGATCGCGGTCGCCTGCTGGTAGGTGATCGCGTCGTGCCCGGCGACGACCCAGGGTCGGCCGATGAACAGGTCGGCGCGGCCGGCCAGCGGTCCGCCGCGTTCCCGGCCGGCCAGCGGGTGGCTGCCGATGTAGCGGGAGACGTCGGCGCCGGCGGCGCGCAGGTCGTCGAGCACGGCGAGCTTCACGCTCGCGACATCCGTGACGATGGCGTCGGGGAAGGCCGCGAGTTCGCGGGCGACGATCTCGGCCGTCACGTCGGGCGGCACGCAGACGACGACCAGCTGCGGGGCGTCGCCGGGCAGCGCGGCCCGGCCCGCGCCGTAGTCGACGGCGATGCTGAGGTTCGTCGGCGACGCGTCGGCGAGGATGATCTCGATCCCCCGGTTGCGGAGGCCCAGGCCGATGCTGGTTCCGAGCAGTCCGACGCCGACGATGCGTACGGGCCCGACTAGGCGACTCTCGACCACGGGCCGTCTCCTGACTTAGCGACTCACTGGGGGTGGGGCGGGCGGATGCGCCGGGCCGGGTGGCCCGGCGCGGATCGCTCGTGGTTACGGCTTGGTGCTGCGTTCGTCCTGGCCGCCGGCCCGCGACACGGTGAGCAGCTGGCCGAGTTCAACTTTAGTCAGCTCGCGCACGTCGCCGGCGCGGAGCGTGCCGAGGTGCAGCGGGCCGAACTGGCGGCGAACGAGGTCGACGACCGGGTGGCCGACGGCCTCCATCATGCGCCGCACGATGCGGTTGCGGCCGGAGTGCAGGGTGAGCTCCACGAGGCTGAAGCCGTCGCCAGGGGGGCTCGCGAGGATGCGGGCCTTGTCGGCGGCGATCGGGCCGTCGTCGAGTTCGATGCCGCTCTGCAGCTTGCCGATGGTCTGCGCGGAGACGCGGCCCTCGACCTTGGCGATGTAGGTCTTCGCGACGCCGAACGACGGGTGCGCCAGCACGTGGGCGAGGTCGCCGTCGTTGGTGAGGATGAGCAGGCCGGAGGTCTGCGCGTCGAGGCGGCCCACGTTGAAGAGGCGTTCCTCGAACTGCTCGGAGAATTCTCGGAGGTCGGGGCGGCCGCTCTCGTCCTGCATCGAGGACACGACGCCGACGGGCTTGTTCAGCATGATGTAGCGGCGGCTGGTGTCCAGCTGCACGGCCACGTTGTCGACGGCGACGAGGTCGGTTTCCGGGTGAATGCGGCGACCGAGCTCGGTGACGACCTTGCCGTTGACGCGAACGCGTCCGGAGGTGATCAGGTCTTCGGAGACGCGGCGGGAGGCGACCCCGGCGGAGGCCATGACCTTCTGCAGGCGCACGCCGTCTGCCGCGGCATCCGGGTTGCCGGCGAAGTCGGGGGTGCCCTCGTGTTCCCTGCTGTCGGTTGTCATCTCAAGTCCTCGAATCCTTCTGCGCCGTCTGCGAGCAGCGGCGAAATGTGCGGCAACTCGTCGAGCGAGTTGATTCCAAGCTGGGTGAGCAGCAGGTCGGTGGTGCCGTAGTTGATCGCTCCGGTCTCACTGTCGGTGAAGGCTTCGGTGATCAGGCCGCGTCCCAGGAGGGTGCGCACGACGGAGTCCACGTTAACTGCCCTGATTGAGGCTACCGCGCCGCGGCTGATTGGTTGCTTATAGGCGATCACGGCCAGTGTCTCCAGCGCAGCCTGCGACAGCTTGCTGGGGTTCTGGATAAGCACGAAGTCGGCGACGACGGGGTCGTATTCGGGGCGCACGTAGATGCGCCAGCCGCCGGCCACCTCGCGCAGCTCGAAGCCGCGGCGAATGGTGCCGTCGACGCCGTCGAAGTCGGCGACCAGGCGGGCGACGGCGGCGCTCACCTCGGGCAGCGGCCGGTCGACGGCGGTGGCGAGGTGCATCAGGCCCTGCGGTTCGTCGGCGACCATGAGAATGGCCTCGAGCTGCCGGTCGATGGCGGTCGCGGTGTCAGCGGTGTCAGTTGTCATAGTCGGCTCCGAGGTTGGCGAGGTTGTCTTCCGACCAGGACTCCGCGCTCCAGCGCAGGTTGAGCTCGCCGAGCGGCTCCAGCTGGTCGAACGAGATGGCGCCGTGCCGGTACAGCTCGAGCACGGCGAGGAAGCGGGCGATCACGACGCCCTTCTGCCCGGCGCCCACTATCAGCTGCCGGAACGAGACGGTCTCCCCCGCCCGCAGGATGGCCACGACGTACGCGGCCTGTTCCCGGATGCTGACCAGCGGCGCGTGCAGGTGGTCGAGCCCCACCATGGGCAGCTCGCGCGGCGTCATCGCGAGTGCCGCGAGGGCGGAGAAGTCATCGGCGGAGAGGGTCCAGACCAGTTCGGGCGTCTGCTTGCGGTACTTCTCCTCGAGGCGCACCGAGCGCAGGTGCCGGGACGACTCCTCGTCCATCCGGCCGGCGAACCAGTTCGAGGCGGTCTTGAAGGCGCGGTATTGGAGCAGGCGGGCGAAGAGCAGGTCGCGCGCCTCGAGCAGCGCGACATCCTCGGCGTCGACCAGCTCGCCCTGGGGCAGGAGCCCGGCGACCTTGAGGTCGAGCAGTGTGGCCGCCACGACGAGGAACTCGGTGGCCTGGTCGAGTTCCTCCGTGGCGTCCAGCCCGCGCAGGTAGGAGATGAACTCGTCGGTGACCCGGCTGAGCGAGATGTCGGTGATGTCCAGCTCGTGCTTACTGATCAGCGAGAGCAGAAGGTCGAACGGGCCCTCGAAGTTGCCGAGGGCAACCGAGAATGCGGGGGCTGCGGCCGCGTCAGGCGACGGCGCCACGGTCGATCAGTTCCCGCGCCACCTGCATGTAGGCCTTCGCGGCGGGGTGCTCCGGCGCGAAGTCGGTGATCGGAACGCCGGCGACGCTGGCATCCGGGAATTTCACGGTGCGGCCGATGACTGTCTCGAGCACGCGGTCGCCGAACGCGTCGACGACCCGCTCCAGGACCTCGCGCGAGTGCAGGGTGCGCGAGTCGAACATTGTGGCGAGGATGCCGTCGAGTTCGATGGCCGGGTTGAGGCGGTCGCGCACCTTGTCGATGGTCTCGATCAGGAGCGCGACGCCGCGCAGGGCAAAGAACTCGCATTCGAGCGGGACGAGCACCACGTGGCTGGCGGTGAGCGCGTTGACGGTGAGGATGCCGAGCGAGGGCTGGCAGTCGATCAGGATCACGTCGTAGTCGGCGGAGACCTTGCGGAGCACGCGGGCGAGGATCTGCTCCCGGGCGACCTCGTTGACGAGGTGCACCTCCGCGGCGGAGAGGTCGATGTTGGCCGGGATGATGTCGAGACCCTCGACCGCGGTCTTCTGGATCGCGATCGACGGATCCTTCGAGCCGCTGACCAGCAGGTCGTAGATGGTGGGGACGTCGTGGGTGGGCACGCCGAGACCGGCCGAGAGGGCGCCCTGCGGGTCGAAGTCGATCGCGAGCACGCGGCGGCCGTAGCCGGCGAGGGCCGCACCCAGGTTGATGGTCGTCGTCGTCTTGCCGACGCCGCCCTTCTGGTTGCAGAGGGAGATGATGCGCGCCGGGCCGTGGCTCTTCAGCGGCTCGGGTTCGGCGAATTCCTGTTTCGGCCTGCCGGTGGGGCCGAGAGGTACCTCGTCGAGACCGGCAAGTCTCGTCTGGTCAGTCTGCGTTCGCGCCACTGAAATGTCCTCGATCCGTCCTGCACCACTCACTTGGTCGATTGTAGCTACGGAAACGCCCCATATCTGTGAGAATCGCCGTCCACGCGCCACTCCCCCGCCGCGAAAGCGCACTTGTGGTCACCACGACGGCCGAATGGCGACCACGATTGCATTTTCGCGGGATCGGTGGTCGAGCTTGTCGAGGCCCGAGCAGCGGGTGGGTCAGCGGGCGGGCGGATCAGCGGGCGGTCGGATCAGCGGGCGCGGGGGTGGGCGGTCGTGTACATGTCACGCAGGGTGTCGGCGGTGACCTGCGTGTAGATCTGCGTGGTCGCCACCGAGGAATGGCCGAGGAGCTCCTGCACGACCCGCACGTCGGCCCCACCGGCGAGCAGGTGGGTCGCGAAGGAGTGCCGCAGGGTGTGTGGCGAGACGTGCTCGCTGACCCCGGCCCG
>JBDTAA010000243.1:0-5476 GCA_039924805.1 Cryobacterium sp. | reverse complement strand
CATTCGCGTCACCGTCGACGATCGCAGCCAGATCATCCCATTCGCGGTCAGCCACCCCGACGATCCGGGCATTGTTTCCTACGCGTTCATCTGGGTCCCCGGCTTCGATGACGCCCTCCCGCAGGCGCGCCGGGGCGCGCCGAAGCTCACCATCGAGAGCGAATCGAAGCTCACCATAGACATCGCCGACTATGTCGTTGCGGTCGGCGGCAACACGGTGAAGCTCACCGACCGGACTGCGGTTCAGGCCACGCACGCCGACGGCGCTCCGCTCGTCGTCACCGACCGGCAGCTCGTCTTCACCAGCGCCGACAAGTACTACGGTCCGGCGTCGATCTCCTTCGAGGTGACCGACGGAAGCGGCGTGACCGGCCGCGACGGCGCCACCGGCCGCACGGCCACCATCGTTCTCCCGATCACCGTCACACCCCGCGCCAATCAGCCGCCGTCGTTCGACGGCGCCATCATCGACGTCGAGCCCGATGAGACCAGGGTCATCGACCTGCGCAAGCTGACGACGTATCCGTACCCCGACGACCGGGACGAGCTCGCCTACACGGTGCTCGAACCCAAGCCCCGTGGCTTCAGCTACACGATCGACGGCCCGATGCTGACACTGCGCGCCAGCCCGTCGACCGCCAAGGGCAGCAGCAGCGCGATGACGATCGGAGTCCGAGACGACCTCAGCGCCGGTAAGGCTGGCCGGATCGAAATGCGCGTCGTCGGCTCGACCCGTCCGATCGCCGTCCCGGCGGCCGACGCGGCGATCGCCCCGCGCGGGCAGACCACCGTCGTCGATGTGCTGGCCAACGACGGCGCGACCAACCCGTTCCCGGCGACGCCCCTGATAGTCGTCGGGGTGCGCGGTCTTGAGCGCGGTGCCCTCCCGGCGGGCGTCTCGATCACCCGAAGTGCAGACAACCGGCGCCTGTCCGTCACCGTGTCAGCCGCCGCGGAGCCCGCCGACACAAATCTGGAATATCAGGTGGCCGACGCGACCAACGACCCGGACCGATACGCCTGGGGAACCGTGCGAATCTCCGTGCAGGACAAGGCCGACCCCGTCACGAACCTGCGCGTGACCGGGTACGGCGACAAGAAGCTCGCCGTGTCCTTCAACGCCGGAGCCGCCAACAACTCGCCGATCACCGGCTACGAGGTGACGCTGCTTGACGCCGGTTCCGGGGCTCCGCTCAGCACGGTCGCCTGCCAGGCCACCGCGTGCGACGTCGCGACCCCCGGTAACGGCCAGGGAAACGGTGTGCGCGTGGCCGTGGCCGCCCGCAACGGGCTCGGCCTGTCCGCGGCGACCGCACTCGCCGCCCCCGTCTGGTCCGACGTCGTGCCCTCGGCGCCGACCGGACTCGCGGCAGCGCCCCTCGACGGCGGGCTCCGCCTCAGCTGGAACGCGGTCGGAACCACCGGCGGCGGCACCGCCGTCCGCGGCTACGTCGTCACGGTGGGAGGCACCCCGCAGGGCGAGGTCAGCGCCTCCGGCCCCCGGTGCGGGGCGACGTCCTGCAGCATCGATGTCATCGGTCTGAGCAACGGTGCGGATGTCTCCTACACCGTCAGCGCCCGAAATCAGGCCTTCCCCGCGCTGTCGACCTGGAATGACTCGGCCGCGACCGGGCGGCCGTTCGGCCCGGCCAGGGCCGGAGGAATCTCCGCCACCGGCTCCGACGCCACCGGCTCCGTTGTTGTCGCCTGGGACCCGTTCGACGGTAAGGGTGACCCCATCGCCGGGTACTACGTTCAGCGTCTCAGCAGCGACATCGTGCCGACGGGGGCGCAGGCGTGCTCGGTGAGTGCCCCGGCGCCCGGGCTGGTCAATCCGGCCCAGGCCGGCGGCGCCGTCGCCGAGCAGGTCGCCGTGTCGGCCGGCACGCGTTCCGTCGTCTTCGACAACCTGCTCGCCTCGAACGCGACGTATAACTTCGTCGTCTGGGGCTACAACCGGGCCGGTTGCGCGGCCACCGCGGTCGCGACCGTGCGTGTGCGCCCGGCGCCGGACGCGATCACCAACGTGACGTGGAAGATGGAGCAGCGTCTGGACGCCTGGGATGCCCACATCACCAGCGTCGCCCCCCAGGCCGGCGTCGACCACTACAACGTTCGGGCGGCCGACGGCTCGGGGCCCATCGCGCGATTCGACCGGCAGGGCTGGCCCCGGGAGCTCCTGGGCCGTCCGTTCGGAGAAACCGTTGCGGTACAGGTCCAGGCCTGCGCGGCGTGGGGTATCTGCGGCGCCTGGTCCGGCCCGAAGAGCGCGCCGGAGAAATCCGTCAGCTTCGCGGTCGCCGGCGTCGCCTACAACGAGGTCGCCGGGCAATATTCGTGGACCGGTGACCCGCAGAACGGACCGGATCTCCCGGCGAGCTACCAGTGTTCGGTGCCAGGCGATCCCACCGTGCCGGTGACGGTTGCCGACTCACCGAACACCTGCACCCTGCCGAGTCCGGCGCCGCCGACTGGTACAGTACGGCTCACGGTCACTGTCAACGGCCACAGCTACAACTACAACAACTAAGCATGGAAGAGATAGCGCAATGACGATGACCCCCGAACAAGCCACACAGTTCGCCGAGGTCTTCGACCGGATGGTGCGCGGGGTCGAGCAGGTGCTGCTCGGCAAGCAACACGTCATCCGCCTCGCCTTCACGGCACTGCTCAGCGAAGGCCACCTGCTGCTCGAAGACGTGCCGGGTACCGGCAAGACCTCGCTCGCCCGAGCCATCGCGCAGAGCGTGCGAGGCACAAGCAACCGCGTGCAGTTCACGCCGGACCTGCTGCCCAGCGACATCACCGGGGTGAGCATCTACGACCAGCGGAACGGCGCGTTCGAGTTTCACCGCGGTCCGATCTTCGCGAACATCGTGCTCGCCGATGAGATCAACCGGGCGAGCCCGAAGACGCAGGCGGCGCTGCTCGAAGTGATGGAGGAGGGGCAGGTAACCGCGGACGGCGTGACCCACCCGGTATCCGCGCCGTTCATGGTCATCGCAACCCAGAACCCGATCGAGCAGGCCGGCACGTATCGCCTGCCGGAGGCCCAGCTCGACCGGTTCATCATGAAGTCCTCGATCGGCTATCCCGACCACGCCTCAACGATCCGGATCCTCGAGGGCGCCGACAAGCGCGCCCACGACGTCCTGGTTCCGCCGGTGCTCTCGGCCGCCACCGTCGTCGAACTCGCGGCCCTGGCACGCACGGTCTATGTGGATGCAACGATCAACGATTACGTCAGCCGGCTCATCGATGCCACCCGGACAGCCACGGAGGTGCGCCTGGGCGCCAGCGTGCGCGGCGCGCTCGCGCTCATCCGCACGGCGAAGACCCTGGCCGCCGCCAGCGGCAGGCACTATGTCATCCCGGATGACGTGAAGGAACTCGCCGAACCGGTGCTGGCCCATCGCCTCCTCCTCGACCCAGAGGCAGAATTCGACGGCGTCACGACGTCGAGCGTGATCGCCCAGATCTTGATTGAGACCCCGCCGCCCGGAGACAGGCAGCTCGTGTGAGTCAGGCTGCAACGGTCGCCAGGGACGGCCGCCTGGCCGACTTCATCGCCTGGACTGTGGGTGCCACGCGGGTCGCTGCAGCCCGCCTGCGCCTGGCCGGAACGACCCTCGGCGCGGTAGTCACACCGCTCGGCTGGTGCATCCTGGCCGTCGTCATCCTCTCCCTCGTGATGGGCTACGCGCTCGGCCTGACCGAGCTGGTCGCCGTCGGCTGGGCGGGGCTCGTTCTCATCGGCGCCGCTTCCGCATACCTGATCGGGCGCACCGCCTACGTGATCGGATTGACCATGCCCGTCGACCGGGTCGTCGTCGGCGACCGCGTTCCCGGCCAGGTCCTGGTGCGGAACCCCACCAGGCGGCGCCTGCCAGGGGTCACGGTGGAAGTGCCCGTCGGCGGCGGCCTGGCCGAGTTCGCCATGCCAAGCCTCGCCCAGAACTCGAGTTTTGAGGACGTCTTCATCGTGCCCACGAAGCGCAGGGGAGTGATCCCCATCGGGCCGGTGCGCACGGTGCGCGCGGACCCGATCGGCCTGGTGCGCAAGGAGCGCGTGTGGGCTGAGCGGATCGAACTCTTCGTGCATCCGCGCACCATCTCCATCCCCAGCATGAGCATGGGCTTCATCCGTGACCTCGAAGGCAATCCCACCAGGGACCTGACCAGCAGCGACGTCTCGTTTCACGCGCTGCGCGAGTACGTCCGCGGCGACGAACGCCGCAACATCCACTGGAAGAGCACGGCAAAGACAGGCACGCCCATGGTGCGCCAGTTCGAGGAGACGCGCCGCAGCCACCTCATGGTCGCGCTCAGTGTCGCCGACGGTGACTACGCCACCGACGAGGAATTCGAGATGGCCGTCAGCGTG
Source organism: Cryobacterium sp. (assembly GCA_039924805.1). Lineage (GTDB taxonomy): Bacteria > Actinomycetota > Actinomycetes > Actinomycetales > Microbacteriaceae > Cryobacterium. Next base: position 1,092 of record JBDTAA010000243.1, on the reverse strand, counting down.
GCCGGCTCGCTGGGCGTTCGGGCCATCCGCGACGGACGCACGGTGTCCGTCGTCGCGAGTGAACCCGCGGGGGCATCGGCCAGGCGCCGGACGCCCACCCTGCGAACGCTCAGCACGCTCACCCGCACGCGCCTGCTTGACGGACTGAGCACCGTCGAGACCTCGGCACGTGCGCTCACCCTCACCCAGCTGGCCGGGGCAGCGGCCGAGAGCATGACCGGCATCTCCGTGGCCTTCGTGCTCTGCGGATCCACGGTGACACTGGCCCAGCTACGCGCCGCCTCGACCCGCTTCCCGGCGGGAGTCGAGGTCGTGGCCGTGGTGTGCGACCCGGAGGCGGTGCCGACGCTGCGTCGAGTGGCCGAACTCAGCGTCCTCACCATCGGGTTCCTCGAGGACCTGCAGAAGAGCCTCTCCCGAACGGCCGCGGCATGACCGGCGCCAGGCAACGCGCGGGGTCCCGCCCGGGCTGGGGGTTCATCGCGGGCAACACACTGGCGCTGGCGGCGGCCACGGCGGTCGCGTCCATGGCCCTCTGGCCCGTGTACCAAAGCGTCGAGTTCCTCATCCTCGTGGCCGTGACATTCGCCCTCGGCGCCGCCATCGCCATCCTCGGCGCACTGTTCCGCTGGCCCGCCTGGGTGGTCGCCCTGGCCGCGGCCCTGGCCTACCTGTTTGCCGGCGTTCCCCTGGCCATCCCCGGCCGGGCAATCGAGCGTTTCCTTCCGACGCCGGACGGCATGGTCGAGCTCCTCGGTGCGACCGCCCTGAGCTGGAAGCAGCTGGTCACGATCGTGCTCCCGGTTGGCGCCTATCAATCACTGCTCGTGCCCGCCTTCATCCTCGTGCTCCTCTCCACCGTGATCGGTCTCTCGGCGGCGCTCCGGGCACGGTTCGGCGAGTTCGGGGTGCTGGCGCCAATCGCCTTGTTCCTCGGCGGCATCGCCCTCGGCCCCGCCGTGGAGTCCTCGCCCATCGAGGCCGGACTCGGCCTCTTCGCCGTGGTGGTCTTCTGGCTGCTCGGGCTGCACTGGCAACGGCGGCGCACCGCAGTGAGGTTCGTCGCGCAGCAGTCGCGCCGTACCCTTGAGT
>JBDTAA010000242.1:0-10612 GCA_039924805.1 Cryobacterium sp. | reverse complement strand
ACCTGGGCGGCCGCCCAGGTAGGAGAGCACGTCGTAGAGCAGCATTCCGGCGCCGACGTAGGCACGTTCGGTGACGCGCTTCTTCAGCGGATAGAGGAACCGCACCGGCTTGACGAGGTGGGGCGCGAGGCGCTTGAGCAGCAGCCCACGCTCGGTGAGCGCTTCGCGCACGAGCGGGAAGTCCAATTGTTCGAGGTAGCGGATGCCGCCGTGCACGAGCTTCGACGATCGGCTCGACGTGCCGGAGGCCCAGTCTCGCGCCTCGAGGATGCCCACGCTCAGCCCACGGGTCACCGCATCCATGGCGCAGCCGGCGCCGACGATGCCGCCGCCGACGACGAGGATGTCGAGTTCCTTCGTCTTGACGCGGGCCAGTGCCGCCTCCCGTTCTTCGGGTCCGAGCTTCGTGGACCGTGTGACCGAACTGCGCTGGTTCATCTGTTGAGTCCCCTCCTGGCAAAAGGCGTTGTCCTCGAAGCTACTTCACTCGGTACGGCGCGACAACCACCTCGACACGCTGGAATTCCTTGAGGTCGGAGTAGCCGGTGGTCGCCATGGATCGACGCAGGGCGCCGACGAGGTTGGCGGTACCGTCCGCGACGGGGGCCGGTCCGTAGAGGATTTCCTCGAGCGGCGCGACGGTGCCGACCTCGACCCGCTTGCCGCGCGGCAGCTGGGCGTGGTGCGATTCGGCGCCCCAGTGGAACCCGCCGCCGGGCGCGTCGGACGCGCGGGCCAGGGCTGTGCCGAGCATGACGGCGTCGGCGCCGCAGGCGATGGCCTTGACGATGTCGCCGGAGGTGCTGAGGCCTCCGTCGGCGATCACGTGCACGTATCGGCCTCCCGATTCGTCCATGTAGTCCCGGCGGGCGCCGGCGACATCGGCCACTGCGGTCGCCATGGGCGCGTGGATTCCGAGCGAAGCGCGCGTCGTTGACGCGGCACCGCCGCCGAAGCCGACGAGCACGCCGGCCGCGCCGGTGCGCATGAGGTGCAGGGCGGCGGTGTACGTCGCCGCGCCACCCACGATGACCGGGACATCGAGCTCGTAGATGAACTTCTTCAGGTTCAGCGGTTCCTGGTTCTGCGAGACGTGCTCGGCGGAGACCGTTGTGCCGCGGATGACGAACAGGTCGACCCCTGCGGCGACGACGGTTTCGTAGAGCTCCTGGGTGCGCTGCGGCGAAAGCGCGCCGGCCACGGTGACCCCGGCGGCGCGGATTTCGGCGAGGCGCTGGGTGACCAGTTCCGGCTGGATCGGCTGGGAGTAGATCTCCTGCATCCGGGCGGTGGCCCGCTCTTCGGGCAGGCTGCGGATCTCGGCGAGCAACGGCTCGGGGTTCTCGTACCGGGTCCACAACCCTTCGAGGTCGAGCACGCCGACGCCGCCGAGCTGGCCCATCATGATCGCCGTGGTCGGCGAGACGACGGAGTCCATCGGGGCAGCCAGGAACGGGGTGTCGAATTTGTACGCGTCGATCGACCACGTAACAGAGACATCCTCCGGATCCCGCGTGCGGCGACTTGGCACGATCGCGATGTCGTCGAAGGCGTAAACGCGGCGAGCGCGCTTGGAACGGCCGATTTCAATTTCCATACTCACCAGCCCAGTTTAGGTGCAGGCGGCGCTCTCGACCGCTGGCATCCGATGGTGCATCCTAATCACATGGATGTCAACGCCGATCCCCTGTCCCTGCTGCGCACCCGCACCAGTATGAAGTGGCGGAGCTACCCGGATGATGTCCTCCCCATGTTCGTTGCCGAAATGGACTTCCCGCTCGCGGAGCCCGTCTCCGATGCGCTGATCGCGGCCGTGCGCCGCGGTGACACCGGGTACGTCGCTCCGGTCAACGGGCTCGGCGAGGCGTTCGCCGGATTCGCCGTCCGCCGGTGGGGGTGGCGCGTGGATCCGGGCCAGGTCGCCAGCACGACGGATGTCAGCGTTGCGATCGTCGAGACGATCCGCCGGGCGATCAGCCCCGGCGACCAGGTCGTGATCAACCCGCCCGTTTACCCGCCGTTCTTCCAGCTCATCCCCGAGGCGGGCGGCCGGGTGGTGGAGGTTTCGATGCTGCGCGGCCAGACCGGTTGGACCCTCGACCTCGACGGCCTCGAATCGGCCTTTCGGGCCGGCGCGCGCGCCTACCTGCTGTGCAATCCGCAGAACCCGATCGGTCATCCGCAGAGCGTCGAAGACCTCGCCGCGGTCGCCGCGCTCGCCGCCCGCTACGACGTGACGGTGATCAGCGACGAGGTGCACGCCCCGCTCACCCACACGGACGGCACGTTCACGCCGTTCCTCACGGTGTCTGCGGCCGCTGCGGAGCACGGTGTCTGCGTCACGTCGGCCAGCAAGGCCTGGAACATCGCGGGTCTGAAATGCGCCCTGATGGTCACGGCCTCACGGCGCATGAGGTCGCTCGTCACCGGCATGCCTCAGGAGGTTGACTGGCGGACCGGCCAGTTCGGGCTGATCGCCAGCATGGCCGCGTACGAGGAGGGGGAACCCTGGCTCGACGGCCTGGTCGACGCGCTCCAGTCCAACCGTGCTCTTCTCGCCGGCCTGCTCGACAGCCAGCTGCCCGGTGTCGTGTACGAGCAGCCGCACGCGAGCTACCTGGCCTGGCTCGACCTGAGCGCCCTCGGCTGGGGCGACGACCCTGCGGCCATCGGGCTCGAACGAGGCAAGGTGGCGATGCACCCCGGCCCGATGTTCGGGGCCGAGGGCCGTGGCTTCGCCCGCCTCAATTTCGCCTGCTCCCCCGAGGTGCTCGCCGAGGCCGTCTCCCGCCTGGCCGCCATCTGACCGGGCACGCTCACTGTTTCCGCGGGTCGAAGACGACCCCGTCCTGCTGATGCTGGACCGCCCAGCTGAACCACATCTCGAAGTAGAAGGGGATGTCTGACCCGTCTGCTGCGCTGATCGCGAGTTGGTTTTTGCTCTTCTCGAGCGTGACGGCCTGACCCGCGACATCCGTCACGTACTTCTCGTCGTTCCCCAGGGCGAGCCACGGCGCGGCGACCCGGGTGCCGTCGACGGTGAACGCGACGAAGATCTCCTTTGACGGGTACCGCGTGTCGAGTTTGCTCGGCGAGAAGATGAAGCCCTCGCTCTGGTCGTAACCCGAGTACGGGTTACGGGAGTAATCCCGCGAGTGGCCCGTGTTCTCGCTGAGGATCACTGCCTCGGGGAAGGCGGTCTCGATCTCGCCGACGGTCAGGAGCTGGAACTTTCGCAGCTCGAGCTGGCTCGGGAAGTACTTACCGGCGAGCGCCTTGCCGGTGCTCTGCTGCCAGAGCGTTTCGCTGCGGCGATCGAACATGACCATGTTGCTGTCGATCAGGCCTCCGCTCACGCCGAACGTGGTCACCTGGCCGTCCGGGAGAGTGCGGTCGTAGACGATGGCGCTGCCACAGAGTGGGCAGAAGGTCACGGCGACGGGCGCGTCGTCGAGCGTGTCGTTCACAATCTCGTGCCAGACCAGGATGTTGTACGGGTAGGCCTTCACCTCCGTCTCGCCCTCCACGACGATCGCCTGCACGCCCTCGTCGTGCGGGAAGCTCGCGATCGGCTCGAAACGCGGGGCATCGATGGCGGGAATGCCGTCCTTGGCCGGCCCCCCACCCAGGGCCTCCGCGATCGCCGGGTCGGCCCGTGACCAGTCGGTGTCCGGGAACGACCGGAGCAGGAAGGCGGGAACTTCGATACCGGTGGCGCCCGTGCCGGAACCCGCGGCCGGGTTTCTCGAGTCGAGGAGGGGCCGCTCGAGCTCGACCGCGCCGAGGAACCCGCGATCGATGAGCCATGCCTCGATATTCCTCACCTGGCCGGTGGAGATCAGCAGACCGACAATGATGAGAAAGACCCCGAGCCCGCGCCGGAACTTCCCGTCCGGGTTCGTGGCCCAGCCGAGCCGCGTTGTGACCGAACGTCCGCCGATCGCCACCAGGAGCATGACCGCGCTCAGGCCCAGCGTGTAAGCGACGATGTTCGTGATGCCCTCCGTCAGGTTGGCGGGCAGGACGACGGCGAGAATCAGGCCGTAGGTGGGGCTGCAGCTCGTGAAGATCGGCCCGAGGGAGAAGCCGAGCAGGATGTTCCGTGTCGCTCCGGTCTTGCCGGCCGAGCGTTCGGCGAGGTTACCGCTGCGCTCCTGGAGCCGCAGCCGGGCCGAGAGCCAGTCCCAGATCTTCGGGAAGGCCAACGACACACCGATGAACGCGACGAGTCCACCGGAGATGATCAACCAGACGTTGCTCGGAACCCCGAGCAACGCCGTTGTGGCCTTGGTCAGGAGCGTGAACAGAACCACCGAGACGGCAAGACTGGCGATGATGAGGTACGGGGCACGTCGGGTCTTCCCCGCCGCCGAGCCGGCCAGCACGACCGGGAGCAGCGGGAGCACGCAGGGAGACAGAATGGTCAGGACGCCCGCAAGAAACGAAAGCGGCAAGAGCTCCATGGGTCACCTACATCCGTCTTCCTGCCCCGTCACCCAAGCTCATCGAGCAGGGCGTCGAGCGTGGGAGTCAGGTGCCAGGTGGCAATCCGGTCCCCGGCGGCGTTGACCTGCACCAGTGTGTGCTGCAGCGTGACCTCGTAGCGCTGTTTGAGCGCCGTCTCGGTATCGAAGTCGACGAGCAGGATGCGAACGTCCTCTGGGATCGCGTCGACGTTGGCCGTGATGTCATCGGAGAGCAGCTTGCAGGTCGCGCACCACTGAGCGTGGAAGAAAAGCACGACCTTGTCACCCTCGGATGCCGTCGAGACCGCCTCAGGCGAGTAGTCCCGATAGGCGGTCGATGCCGGCAGCGGCGCCGGGGCGGGGGGCGCGGAATTCGATTGGGCAAGGACCAGGGCCCCACCCGCCACGATCACTGCGGCGATCGCGATGGCCACAATCCGCCTCTTCATGGGCTGCCCCTTCCTTCGCAACGCGTTCTCCATTCACGGTAGCGATCCTCCAGCCTGAGTTCTGTGTTCCTGCACACACAACGCAACCCTGCGGCGGGTCAGTGGAGTGGATCCCCGTGCTTGTCCAGGACGTTCCGCTCGCCGGCTTCCACCGCGATGCCGAGCCGGTTCTGTGCCGGCGGGATGGGGCAGGTGAAGTTGTAGCTGAAGGCGCACTGCGGCAGGTAGGCGAGATTGAAATCCAGCGTGACGGTGCGGTCGTCGCCGGGCCTCACGCGGAGGAACCGCCCAACGCTGTAGCTCGTGTCCCCGTTTGTCGCGTCGGCGAAAATCAGCAACAGGCTCGGCCCGTCATCGAAAGCCACCAGCGCATGCTCCTCCCCGTTGCGGGTGAACCTGATCTCACCGGGCACCGCCATGGGACGGGTTCTGCCCTCATCCGCGAGGTGGGCGATGCTGGCCGGCCCCGTGCCGGCGTGCGGGGTGAAGGTGCCTTCGACGACCCAGGTGGGGTCGTGCGGGAACGCCTCGATCTCGCCGAAGTCCCGCACGCCCTCCGAGCGGGAATCCCACACCCGCAGGGCATACTCGCCGTCCTCATTCGCGATGACGGTTCCCGTGACCGTGTCACTGAAGTGGATTCGGGAAGGGTGCGCGTCGTCCATGCCCAAAACGATCACATCACCGGCGACGGTTTCGCCGTCGATCTGGATCCGATCGGCCGCGGTCGCGGCCAGGTGCAAGCCCGACATTCCGGCGGGGCGGGGCGACCAGAGGCCGGGAACGCCCCAGATCGGTTGGCTCGCCCCAACCTCCCCGGTAATCCACTGGGTGTTCACAAGCGACAGGGTGCCCTCTGGGGCTGTGACCGCGCGGGCACGCTGTCGCCGGATCTCGGTGAGGCGCGTTTCGTCCGCCGTCGTGTCCTTTGTTGGTGTGTGCTTCGGTAGCGCCACGGGTCCGTCCTCGTAGGGTGTTGAAACCTATAACCCGATCGCGCTCCCCTTTATTGCACGGAGCAGGCCCTAACGGCGGTAGTTGGGCGCCTCGACCACGATCTGCACGTCGTGCGGGTGCGACTCCTTCAGCCCGGCGGGGGTGACGCGCACGAACTTGCCCTTCTGCTTGAGTTCGTCGATGGTGCGCGCGCCCACATAGAACATGGACTGGCGCAGCCCGCCGATCAGCTGGTAGGCCACGGCCGACACGGGACCGCGGTACGGGACCTGCCCCTCGATGCCTTCCGGGATGAGCTTGTCGTCGGAGGGAACATCCGACTGGAAATAACGGTCCTTCGAGTACGAGGTCTTGCTGCCGCGGGTCTGTAGTGCGCCGAGGGAACCCATTCCCCGGTAGCTCTTGAACTGCTTGCCGTTGACGAAGACCAGCTCCCCAGGGCTTTCGTCGCAGCCGGCGAGCAGAGAGCCGAGCATGACGGTGTCGGCGCCGGCGACGAGCGCCTTGGCGATGTCACCGGAGTACTGCAGGCCGCCGTCGGCGATGACCGGGATGCCGGCCTCGCGGGCGGCGAGCGACGCCTGGTAGACGGCGGTGATCTGGGGCACGCCCACACCGGCGACGATGCGCGTGGTGCAGATCGAGCCGGGGCCGACGCCGACCTTGATCGCGTCTGCGCCGGCATCGATCAGGGCCTGGGCCCCGGAACGGGTCGCCACGTTGCCGCCAATCACGTCGATTGCGGCGAACGCGGGGTCGGACTTGAGCTTGCGGATGATGTCGAGCACGCCGGCGCTGTCGCCGTTGGCGGTGTCAACGACCAGAACGTCGACGCCGACCTCGAGCAGGGCGGACGCGCGGCGCCAGGCATCGCCGAAGAAGCCGATCGCCGCACCAACGCGCAGGCGGCCGGCGTCGTCCTTGGTCGCGAACGGGTATTCCTCAGACTTCTCGAAGTCCTTCACCGTGATAAGACCGGTCAGCTTGCCACTGGCGTCAACGAGCGGGAGCTTCTCGATTTTCTGTTTGGCGAAGATGGCCACGGCATCCTCTGGATGCATGCCGACCTTGCCGGTGATGAGCGGGGACCGCGTCATGACCTCGCGCACGAGGGTCGTATGTTTTTTCGTCTCGCTGACGAATCGCATGTCGCGGTTGGTGATGATGCCCACGAGCACGCCATCGGCGTCAACGACCGGGAGACCGCTGATGCGGAACTGGCCGCAGAGCGCGTCAACCTCCGCCACGGTGGCGTCTGGCGAAGTTGTTACCGGATTGGTAATCATGCCGGATTCGCTCCGTTTGACGAGGTCAACCTGCTCGGCCTGGTCGCCGATCGAGAGGTTGCGGTGCAGCACACCGATGCCACCCTGGCGAGCCATGGCGACGGCCATTCGGGTCTCCGTGACGGTGTCCATGGCGCTGGAGAGCAGCGGGGTCGCGACGTCGATTCGCCGAGTCAACCTGGATGTGGTGTTTGCCTCACTGGGAATGACGTCTGTGTGCCCGGGCAGGAGCAAGACGTCGTCGTACGTGAGTCCGATGAATCCGAACGGATCTGGCTGATCCATGAAACCCCTTTGCGTGTGCAGAAATGTGTGCCGAGATGAGTGCGGGAAAACAGGAGGCGACCGGGAACAGAGGCACCGGGTCGGTCCCTTCAATGTTAAGCGAGTTTCCGTCGCCGGCATTCCGACCCGGTGCTAATTGGGGGTCCTCGAGCCACTGGGCGCATGAAATGCGCAATAATCTCTAGATACTGTCAACAAAGTTGTTGACGGAGAAACCCGACGTCCGGCCACAAGCCCGGCCGGCGCCATATGGAGGTGCAGTGATATCCACTGATACGGTTCGCAGATTCTCGCCCAGGGCCCTTGTGGTCCTGTTGCTGGGAGTTCTGTTCGCAGCCCTGACACTGTCCACCCTGACCGCCGGGCCCGCCAGCGCCGACGAAGTCGGCACCGAGTACGAGTTCGCCTTCGCCGGCAACGTGCAGTTCAACGGTGATCCGCTGGACGGCGTACTCATCTCGGTGAAGGGCGCCGGCTACCAGGCCGAGGTCAAAACCGACGCGGACGGCAAATGGCGCATCGGCGTGCCGGAACGCGCCGAATACACCATCACCCTCGACGAGAACACGCTTCCCGAGGGAGTCGCCATCGTCAAGGAATCCACCCTCAAGGCGGAATTCGGTCAGACCAAGTTCAAATCCGTCAACTTCTTTCTGGGTCAGGAGGTCAGGTCGACGACGAGCTTCTTCGACCAGTTCGTCAACCGGTTCTTCAACGGCCTCAACTTTGGTCTCCTTCTGGCCTTGGCGGCCATCGGCCTGTCATTGATCTTCGGAACCACCGGCCTGAGCAACTTCGCGCACGCGGAGATGGTCACCTTCGGCGCGCTCATGACCCTGACGTTCTCGTCCTTTGCCGGTCTTCCGATCTGGCTGGCCATCCTGATCGCCATCGTGTTGAGCGGTGGCCTCGGTTGGGGCCTTGACGCGGCGATCTGGAAGCCGCTCCGGCGCAAGGGGGTCGGCCTGATCCCGCCCATGATCGTGAGCATCGGCCTCTCCCTCGCGCTGCGCTACCTCTACCAGTACTTCATCGGCGGCTCCACGCAGCAGTTGCCCGGTGCCGGAATGGCAGACCTCAAGTTCGGTGCGATCTCACTGTCGCCGATCGACCTCGCGAGTATGGCGATCAGTACCGTGGTCTTGCTTGCCGTGTCCTACTTCCTGCTGCGCACGCGCATCGGCAAGGCGACGCGCGCCGTGTCAGATAATCCGAGCCTCGCGTCTGCCAGCGGCATCGATGTCGACGGGGTGATTCGGATCGTCTGGGTTCTCGGTGCGTCGCTGGCCGGGTTGAGCGGTGTCCTGTGGGCGTACTTCCGGCCGGGCGTGAGTTGGGACATGGGTTTCCAGATCCTGCTGCTCATCTTCGCCGCGGTGACGCTCGGCGGTCTCGGTACCGCCTTCGGCGCCCTGATCGGCTCCGTAATTGTGGGTCTCCTCGTCGAGTTGTCGACGCTGTGGATTCCATCCGACATGAAATATGTCGGTGCCCTTGTCGTGCTGATCCTGGTCCTGCTGCTTCGGCCGCAAGGAATCATGGGTCGCAAAGAGAGAATTGGCTAGAGAGGCTTACTGATGATCGACTGGGGAGCAATTTTTGGCAACGCAGCCGTCGAGCTGATCAGCCCGACAACGGCCGCATACGCCCTCGCAGCACTGGGCCTGGCAATTCACTTCGGCTTCACCGGCCTCCTGAACTTCGGTCAGGCCGGCTTCATGGCGCTCGGCGCGTACGGGTACGCCATCTCGGTACTCAAGTTCGGCTTCCCCGTGTGGGGCGCCGTGCTGGTCGGAATCGGGGCATCCGTGATCTTCGCCCTGATTCTTGGTATTCCAACCCTGCGACTGCGGGCGGACTATCTGGCCATCGTGACAATCGCCGCCGCAGAAATCGTGCGGTTGCTGTTCACGACGAACACGTTCGCGCCGCTGACGGGTTCCGCCAACGGCCTGAGCGGCTACAAGACGGAATTCGCCGCACTGAACCCGATTCCCGCCGGCTCATACGGCTTCGGTCCGTTTGAGTACAACGCGTACGACTGGTGGCTTCGTATCGTTGCCTGGACAATCGTCGTCGTGGCGGCGCTCCTGGTCTGGCAGATCATGCGCAGCCCGTGGGGGCGCGTTATCAAGGGCATCCGGGAAGACGAGGACGCCGTGCGAGCGCTGGGAAAGAACGTTTACTCGTACAAGATGCAGTCGCTGATCCTGGGTGGCGTCCTGGGCACGATCGCCGGCATGATCTTCGCGCTTCCCCGCGCGGTGGTGCCGTCGAACTACCAGACGGCGCTGACGTTCTTCATCTACGCGATCCTGCTGCTGGGTGGCGCCGCCACCGTGCTCGGCCCGATCATCGGCTCGGTCATCTTCTGGGTGCTGCTCTCCTTCTTCTCCGGGTTCATCTCCCGTGCGGTCGAAGCCGGCTGGTTGCCCTTCATGTCGAGCATCCAGGCGGGGCAGTTGCGCTTCATCCTGGTCGGAGTGGCGATCATGCTCATAGTGATCTTTAGACCACAGGGCATCTTCGGTAATAAGAAGGAGTTGGCCTTTGTCAAGTAACACTGTTCCCAGCGCGAAGCCGGTCAAGACGACCGACCTGCACATCGGCGCGGCCGAGCCCGGCTGCAAGAAACGTGACCCGATTCTCGTCATCGACAACGTGAGCCGGTCCTTCGGCGGGCTCAAGGCCGTGGATGTCGATCACCTGGAGATTCCGCGCGGCGCCATCACCGCCCTGATCGGGCCGAACGGGGCCGGTAAGACCACCCTGTTCAACCTGCTCACCGGCTTCGACAAGCCGGACCGTGGCACGTGGACGTTCGACGGCAAGGATCTCGTCGGCCTGTCAGCGTTCAAGGTCGCCCGGGAGGGGATGGTCCGCACCTTCCAGCTCACCAAGTCGCTCGCCCTCCTCTCGGTAATCGAGAACATGAAGCTCGGCGCCACCGGCCAGCGGGGGGAGTCGGCGATCGTCGGCCTCCTCCCCTTTCTGTGGCGAAGCCAGGAGACCGAGATCGCGGCACGGGCCGACGCGCTCCTCGAGCGGTTCAAGCTCGCGCACATGCGGGAGGAGTTCGCCGGCTCTCTGTCGGGCGGCCAGCGCAAGCTGCTCGAGATGGCGAGGGCGTTGATGGTGGGGCCCAGGCTAGTGATGCTCGACGAGCCGA
>JBDTAA010000241.1:0-7710 GCA_039924805.1 Cryobacterium sp. | reverse complement strand
CGGGCTCGCCGACCGGGTGAGCGTGCTGCGGGACGACGCGCTCGGCGGCCGGCCCGACGCCTCGGCCGAGCTCATCCTGCTGAACCCGCCGTTCCACATCGGCGCGACGGTACACACCGGCATCGCGCTGAAGCTCTTCGAGGACGCCGCCCGCGTGCTTGCACCCGGTGGTGAGCTGTGGACCGTGTGGAACACGCACCTGGGTTACCGTTCCACGCTAACGGGGATCGTTGGCCCCACCCGCCAGGTCGGCCGCAACACGAAATTCACCGTGACGGTGTCCACCCGCCGTTAGGCGCGTGCATCCCACCTCCGCGAGAATGCAGTCGTGGTCACTATGCGCGCGTTTTGGTGACCACAAGTGCGTTTTCGCGGGGTCTGACGGGCCGACAGAGGCGCGAGACGGAGACGGGGACGGAGACGGGGACGGGGACGGTCAGGAGACGGAGACGCGGGCTGCGGGCTGGCCGTTGAAGACCTCGAGGCGCCAGGCGTCGAGCTCGTGGTGCACGACCGTGAGCGCGGCGTTGTCGATGCTGGCGAACTCGCGGTCGAGGAGACGATTCAGGCTGAGCCGGAGCAGGGTGCCGTGGCTGACCACGACGATGCGCGCCCCCGGATGGTCCGAGGCCAGCAGGGTGAGTGCGCCGACGCCTCGGGCGGCGACGCTCGGCTCGGTTTCCGCCCCGTGGAATCCGCCCGGGAAGCGCAGGGCCTCCAGCTCGGGCCCGGACCTCAGCCCCTCCGCGGGGCCGTAGTCGCGTTCGGTCAGGCCGGGGATGCGCCGGGCGACAGCGATCTCGAGGCCGGCGGCGATGAGGTCGGCGGTCTCGGCGGCGCGGGAGAGCGGTGAGGAGACGACGAAGTCCCAGTCGTAGCCGGAGAGGGGGCCGACGGCATCCGTGGCCTGCACGCGCCCGGTCTCGTTCAGCGGGACCTCGGTGGAGCCCTGGATGCGCTGCGCGGCGTTCCAGTCGGTCTGGCCGTGGCGGATGAGGGCGAAGGTGGTCGGGCTGCTCATCCCTCTATTCTGCCGTGCCCCGGCTGGGACCGGGCTCAGGACAGGAGTTCGCGGATGTCGGCCGCCGAGAGCGACGTGCCCTCGGCCGAGCCGGTGGTCATCACGCTCTCAAACAGCCGCGCCTTCGTGGCCTTGAGCGCCATCACCTTCTCCTCGATCGTGTCCTTGGACACCAGCCGGTAGACCATGACCTTCTTGCTCTGGCCGATCCGGTGCACGCGGTCCACCGCCTGGGCCTCCGTGGCCGGGTTCCACCACGGGTCGAGCAAAATCACGTAGTCGGCCTCGGTGAGGTTGAGCCCGAATCCGCCTGCCTTGAGGCTGATCAGGAACACGGATGCGTCGCCGGCCTTGAAGTCGGCGATGACCCTCGCCCGGTTGCGGGTCTTGCCGTCGAGGTAGGCGTAGCTGATGCCGGCGGCGTCGAGGCGGTCGCGGGCCTTGCCGAGGTACTGCGTGAACTGGCTGAAGATCAGGGTGCGGTGCCCCTCCACCACGGTGTCAGCGAGCAGCTCGAGCAGCGCGTCGAGCTTGGTCGACGGGACCCCCTCGTACTTCTCGTCGTACAAACTGGCGTCAAGGCTGAGCTGGCGCAGCATAGTGAGCGAGCGGAAGATCTCGAACCTGTTCGCCCCGAGGTCGTCGATCAGGCCGAGCACCTTCTGCCGTTCGCGCTGCAGGTGAGTCTCGTAGACCCTGCGGTGTTTCGGGTGCAGCTCGAGTTCGAGCACCTGCTCCTGCTTGGCCGGCAGATCCCTGGCCACCTCGTCCTTGGTGCGTCGCAGCATGAACGGGCGGATGCGCCGGCGCAGCTGCGCTAGCCGGTCGCCGTCGGCGTCCTTCTCGATCGGCTTCCGGTAGTACTCCGCGAACCGGCTCGGGCTGGGGAACAGGCCGGGCGCGGTGATGGAGAGCAACGACCAGAACTCCATCAGGTTGTTCTCGAGCGGGGTGCCCGTGATCGCCAGCTTGAACGGCGTCGACAGGCGCCTGGCGCACTGGTGGGCGCGGGACTGGTGGTTCTTGACGAACTGGGCCTCGTCGAGCAGCAGACCGGCCCACTCCTGGCGGTTGTATTCCTCGAAGTCCAGCCGGAACAGCGTGTACGAGGTGATCACGACGTCGGCGCCGGCGATCACGCTCGCGACGCTGCTGCCACGCTTGCGGGAGGTCTCGGTGATGGTCGCGACCGTCAGTGACGGAGCAAACCTGGCGCACTCGGCGGCCCAATTCGGCACGACGCTGGTGGGCGCGACGACGATGAACGGCGGACGGGTCGCGTCGCCGTCGCCGCCCTCGACCTGCTCGCGGGCGTGGGCGATCAGCGCGATCGCCTGCAGCGTCTTGCCGAGGCCCATGTCGTCGGCGAGGATGCCGCCGAGCCGGTGGTCGTAGAGAAAGCTCAACCAGTCGAAGCCATCCTGCTGGTAGCCGCGAAGGGTGGCGTGCACGGCGGTCGGCAGGGGGCGTGTGGCGAGCCGCGTCGCATCCGTTCCGCCCGCGGCGGCCAGGCCGACCAGCGTCTCGCGCCACACGGCGGCCTGCGCCGCGACGACGCCGAGCTGCTGCAGCTCGTCCCAAAGGTCGGACTGGAAGCGGTTGATCCCGAGCGACGTCGACCCCGGCTCCTGTAGGGCGCGGGCCTCCTCGATCAGCCGGCGGAGCTGGTGCAGCTCGGGCCGGTCGAGGCTGAAGTAGGTTCCGCTGGCCAGGATCATCAGCTCCTGGTCGACGGCGAGTGCCCGGAACAGCGCGTCGAACGGGATGTCTTCGCCGTCGATGGTGAGGGTCACATCGAGGTCGAACCAGTCGCGGCTGTCGGTGCGGTCCACCGTGGCGAGGCTGATCACCGGCGGTGCCTCGGCCGCGCGGTAGTCGGGGGCTTCGCCGGTGACCTGCACGACCACGTCGTCAGTTGCGGTGAGCTCGGGGATCGCCTGCAGGAATCCGATCATCGCGGCGCCCGTCAGAGTCGCCGTTGCGTTCAGCCGGGGAGCTCCCCGGTAGGTGGGCGCGACCTGCGGGAAGCGGGCCAGCACCATGTCGAGGGAGAGAAGGATGCCGGCTTCGCGCGTCTCGTCGCGGTACCCGGTGTCACCGGGGCGCGGCCACAGCGTTCGCCGTGACCCGGTCGTCGTCGTCGCGGCCTCACGGGGGGCCGGGTAGCGCCACTCCCAACGCACGTCGATGCGGGGCCCGGCCGCCCGCGTCGTTGCCCCGGCCTCCGGCGTCGTCGCCGGCTGGCCGGAGTGCGTGACGGCCAGTGCCAGCACCGGGCGGGGGACATCCGGAAGGTCGAAGGAGCCGTCGTTGCTGGTCACCACGCCCTGCCGACGGAGGAACGGGTAGAAGTCCGTGAGGAAGGCCTCCTCGTCGGCCGGCGGAATCAGGAGCGCCTCCGCCGTGTCGGCCAAAGCGCGCAGCTCGGCGCTGATCGGGTGCGCGAGCGGCGCGAGAATCAGCCGGGCCACCTCGCCGCCGGGCTCGCCCACCTCGCCGGGCTCGCCGCGTTCCCGGGGCCCGTCTGGTCCGCCGGTGTCGTCCCAGGCGAACACCCCGTGAGCGGGATCGCCGAGAAAGCCGAGGCGCCGTCTATCCAGTCGCGCTCCGGCGAGAGTGATGGTCGGCGTGAGGGTGAGGCCGGCCTGGCTTCGGTGGATGTCGAGCTCCAGGCTGGCCGGCGCCGGCGCGAGCACGACCGGATCCTGCCCCTGGTTGGAATAGACCAGCTCCAGGCCGGCGTCCCTCGCCTGGTCCAGCACCTGCCAGAGCCTCCCGGTGGCGACAGTGTCGAGGCGCAGCCAGGTGTCGCTCACCCCGCGATAGCCGCGCCCCGCGGAGTAGAGCGCGCGCAGCGACATGAGAACCCTGCTGTGGCTCGCATCCAGGGTGTCCAGGGAATGCATCAGGTTGTCCCAGCCCAGGCCGCCGTGCACCCACAAGCCGTTGCCGCCCATGACCATCGGGCGAACGCCCAGACGGCCTGCCGCCCGAGTGCGCCCGGTCGAGTACCACCCCGCGCCGCCGGTTTCGAGAAGCTCGAATTGTAGCGCCAGCGCGGTGCCGGGCACGGCGGCAGGGTCGGCCTGCCGGGCCAGCGGGGTGAGGGCACTGCGCCACGCCGGCGGCACGGTTGGTGCGACACGCGGCCACCCCGGTGGCGCCGGAGACTCCGGTGACGGCGGCGACTCCGGTGACGGCTCGAAGGTCGGCATCCGTCGTTCCCCGGTGCGGCCGAGCGTCCTGGCCCGTGAAGCGGCCGGCCGGGCCGCACTCTGGCGCGGCGACCCTCCGCCGGAGGTGTTCCGGCTGGCCAGGAGGAGGGCGGCAACATGCTTGCAGTTGCGCTTCACGGGGCAGGTGCACACGCCGGTCGCCCGGCTGGCGTGCCCGGCCGCGTTCACCGTGAACGACACCGTCACCGAATACGGTTCGGTGCGAGTGCCGCGCACCTCGCCGAAGAGCTGCGTGCCAGAGCCGAACCAGGTCTGCTTGCCCACGTTGCCGTTTCGCACGTAGCGCTCGCCGCGGGAGAAGGCCTGGCTGCCGACGAGGAGGGCGATCTCGTGCGAGCTGAGGGTATGGGCCATAGTGGGGAGGAAGTCCGTAAATAAGTCGACCCCCAGTGTCTCACGCGCGATCGATGGTCGGCGAGGCAGCCTTGGTGTGCGCGGTCGGACGTCGGTAATCTTGAGCGTGTCGGACTCAACTTCGAAGGAGACCCGCGATGCAAGCCGGACAGCAGCCGCCCCAGGAAGACGCCAAGAGCGCGCTGGAACAATACGGGGTGAACCTCACCGACGTCGCCCGGAGCGGCAAGCTCGACCCGGTAATCGGCCGCGACGCCGAGATCCGGCGGGTCAGCCAGGTACTCACCCGGCGCACCAAGAACAACCCGGTGCTCATCGGCGAACCCGGCGTCGGCAAGACGGCCGTCGTCGAGGGACTCGCCCAGCGCATCGTCGCGGGCGACGTGGCCGAGTCGCTCAAGGGCAAGCAGCTGGTGGCCCTCGATTTCGCGGCGCTCATCGCCGGCGCGAAGTACCGCGGCGAGTTCGAGGAACGGCTGAAGGCCGTGCTCAAGGAGATCAACGAGGCCGACGGCGAGATCATCACCTTCGTCGACGAACTGCACACCCTCATGGGAGCCGGCGGAGGCGAGGGCTCCGTCGCGGCATCCAACATGCTCAAGCCCATGCTCGCACGCGGTGAACTCCGCCTGATCGGCGCCACCACGCTCAACGAATACCGAGAATTCATCGAGAAGGATGCCGCGCTCGAGCGCCGCTTCCAGCCGGTTCTCGTGGAGGAGCCGTCGGTCGAGGACACCGTGGCCATTCTCCGCGGGCTCAAGGAACGCTACGAGGCACACCACAAGGTGTCGATCGCCGACTCCGCGTTGGTCGCCGCCGCGGCCCTGTCCAACCGCTACATCACGGCCAGGCAGCTGCCGGACAAGGCCATCGACCTCATCGACGAGGCCGCAAGCCGGTTGCGCATGGAGATCGACTCGGCCCCGGTGGAGATCGACGAAATGCGGCGCACGGTAGACCGGCTGAGGCTCGAGGAGCTCGCGCTCAAGAAGGAGAAGGACGACGCATCCAAGCAGCGCCTCGTGAAGCTACGCGAAGACCTCGCCGGCCGCCAGGTCCTCCTCGACGACCTGCAGACGCGCTGGAACACCGAGCGCGCCTCGCTCAACCGCGTCGGCGAGCTCAAGGGACGCCTCGACGCCGCCCGCAGCGAGGCGGACCGCGCCCAGCGCGAGGGGAACCTGGAGAAGGCCTCCCGCCTGCTCTACGGCGACATCCCGGTGATGGAGCGGGAACTGGCCGCCGCGGAGAAGAGCGAGTCGGAGGGCCCGCGGATGGTCAACGACCACGTCACCGCCGAGGACATCGCCGCCGTGGTCGCGGCCTGGACCGGCATCCCGGTGGGCCGGCTCTTGCAGGGCGAGACGGAGAAGCTGCTCAACCTCGAGGGCGAACTCGCCCACCGGCTGATCGGCCAGAAGGAGGCGGTGCGCGCGGTCGCCGATGCCGTGCGCCGTACCCGCGCCGGAATCTCGGACCCCGACCGGCCCACCGGGTCGTTCCTGTTCCTCGGCCCGACCGGCGTTGGTAAGACGGAGCTGGCGAAGGCCCTGGCCGATTTCCTCTTCGACGACGAGAAGGCCATGGTTCGCATCGACATGAGCGAGTACGGCGAGAAGTTCTCCGTGTCGCGTCTGGTCGGGGCTCCCCCCGGGTACATCGGGTACGAGCAGGGCGGCCAGCTCACGGAGGCCGTGCGTCGACGGCCGTATTCGGTGATCCTCTTCGACGAGGTTGAGAAGGCGCACCCGGAGGTGTTCGACGTGCTGCTGCAGGTGCTCGACGATGGCCGGCTGACCGACGGCCAGGGCCGCACCGTCGACTTCCGCAACACGATCATGGTGCTCACATCGAACCTCGGTTCGCAGTTCATGGTCGACCAGACGATGACGCCGAACGAGAAGGAGGCCGCCGTTCGGGACCTCGTTCGCCGGTCCTTCAAGCCGGAATTCATCAACCGTCTCGACGACATCGTGGTGTTCTCCTCGCTGTCCATCGAGGACCTCGGTCAGATCGTTGAACTCAACGTCGACCGGCTGCAGACGCGGCTCGCCGACCGCAGGCTCCAGCTGGCTGTGACCCCGGATGCCAGGGCCTGGCTGGCCGAGCGCGGGTACGACCCGATCTACGGGGCGCGTCCGCTGCGCCGACTGATGCAGCAGGAGATCGACGACCGCCTGGCGCGGGCGCTGCTTGCCGGCGAGATCCGGGACGGTGACACGGTGCGCGTCGATCTCGCGCAGGACGGCGATTCGCTCACGGTCGCATCCAGTGGTGTCTCGTCCACGACCAGCGGCGGCAGCGACGGCAGCGACGACCTCGACGACCTCGAGGACGAGTTCGACGACCACGAGCTCTAGCCTTGCGCCTTCGCGCTCGGCGAAAACAGAGGATCGCGCGATGGGCCGCGGGTTAGGCTCGGGGGATGCGTGCAACAGTGATTTACGGCGAGCGAGACATCCGCTTGGAAGAAGTACCCGAACCGGCCCTCTCCACCGGTGGTGACGCCATCGTGCGTGTCGTCGCCGCGTGCGTCTGCGGTTCCGACCTATGGCCGTACCGCGGGGTGCAGCCCACGACCGAGCCGCACCGGATCGGCCACGAATTCGTCGGCATCATCGAGGTAATTGGACCGGATGTGAAGAAGGTCGCCGTTGGTGACTTCGTCATCGCCCCGTTCTACGACTGCGACAACACCTGCGTCAACTGTCAGAACGGCGTGAGCACCTCCTGCCTCAACGGCGGCTGGTGGGGCTCCGACGACCAGCTCGGCGGCTTCGCCGACGGTGCGCAGGGCGAGAAGGTGCGCGTGCCGCACGCCGATGGCTCGCTCGTTGCGACCCCGTCGATGCCCAGCGACGATCAGGTTCCCGGACTGTTGACGCTGGCCGACGTCATGGGCACGGGCCACCACGCCGCCGTCTCGGCCGGGGTGACCACGGGCAGCACGGTCGTCGTTGTCGGCGACGGCGCGGTCGGCCTCTGCGCCATCATCGCGGCCAAGCGCCTCGGCGCATCCCGAATCGTCGCCATGTCTCGCCACGCGGACCGTCAGGCCGTCGCCCGCGAGTTCGGCGCGACCGACATCGTCGAGGA
>JBDTAA010000240.1:0-4656 GCA_039924805.1 Cryobacterium sp. | reverse complement strand
CCCGCGCACCGGGCAAACTCGACCGGAACAGGGCAACTCGACGCCGTAACGACCGCGGCCGTACGCCGGGCGCCGGGCGCCCGCGGCACGACCACGGCATCCGGAGGAGCCCTCCGCACGTACACGGTCGTCGAAGCCGACTCGTTCTTCGCATCAACCTCGACTGGAAAGCACAGCGCTAGCGCGTCGCCTCCCGGAGTGCGTGATCGGACCGCATCCACGGACCGCATGATCGATTTGCCGCATCCTCAGCCAACCCTCAGGTTCGACATAAGCTCCCGATAAGTTGCCGCTTTACGGTGTTCGCATGCCCCCCAACAGGCGGGTTGCTATCGGAGGAGAGGCAACATGAACAAGCGCGAGAAGACAGCCATCGGCGCCTCGATCGTGGGTTCGATGATTCTGGGCGGTGCGATCGGTGGGACGTTCCTCACCTCGGCAACGGCCGCCACGAACACCCCCACCGACTCGTCGACGTCGGAGCCCACCGACGGATCCGACCAGAACGACCACGACGGATCCGACCAGAACGACCACGACGGTTCCCCCGGTCACGGGGAAACCCGCCTGACCGGCGATACGGCCGCGAAGGTCACCGCCGCCGTGAAGGAGAAGTACCCCGACGCCGTGATCAAGCGCGTCGAGAACGACCGCGATGGCGTCTACGAAGCTCACATCACGCAGGCCGACGGAACGCGGGCCACCGTGAAGCTCGACACCTCGTTCGCGATCACCGGCACCGAGACCGGTCGAGGGCACGGCCGACCCCACGGTGAGCGCGGCCACGACGGCGGTCGAGACGGCGAGGCCCCGCTCACCGGGGACACGGCCGCGAAGGTCACCGCCGCCGTGACGGCGAAGTACCCCGACGCCGTGATCAAACGCCTCGAGAACGACCGCGACGAGAACGACTCCAGCGGCGCGGCCTACGAGGCCCACATCAGGCAGGCCGACGGAACGCGGGCGACCGTGAAACTCGACGCCTCATTCGCGATCACCGCCACCGAGACGGGCCACGGGCACGGGGGTGGGGACGGGCACGGAGACGGAGACCAGGACTAGGCCCGAGCCCACGCGGGCCCGCCCCGAAGGCACCGCCTGGCCGACCTCAGTCGGCCAGGCGGTGTACCCGTTCAATGATGTCGATGACCCTGAGGGCGTCGCGCGGGTTGACCGGCGCCGACGCCCCGCGCAGCAGCGCGTCGGCGAGGCCGGCGTAGAACGCACCGTAGTCCCCGCGGGCGGTGGGCACACGGGTCAGTGCGCCGTCGATGCCGAGCCTGCCCCACGTGGACTCGGCCTCCATGCCGTAACCCTCGTCGGTTGGCAGCGCGCCGCCCTCCAGCGCGGACTCCTGGCCGTCCAGGCCCCACTTCGTGTACCCGGCCGCGGACCCCAGCAGGTGGAATCGCGGACCGACCTGCGCGGCCATACCGTTCATCCAGAGATGTGACCGAACGCCGCTGGCGTGGTGCAGCGCGACGAATGTGTCGTCGTCGGCCGCCCCGCCTTCGCGGCGGGTGAGAACCTCTCCGTAGACATCGTCGACGGGGCCGAAGAGCTGCAGGGCCTGGTCGATCAGGTGCGCGCCCAGGTCATACAGCACCCCTCCACCCTCGGCTGGTGTTGCCCGGGCCTTCCAATACTTGGCCTGCGTGGGCTTCCACCACTCGAACCGGGATTCGAACCGACGAATCTCGCCGAGGGCGCCGTCGGCGAGGAGCAACCGGAGGGTGAGGAAGTCGCCGTCCCACCGTCGGTTCTGGAACACGGTGAGCAGGAGCCCCCGCCGCTGCGCCTTCTCGATCAGCGCCCGTCCCTGCTCCGGCGTGACGGAGAAAGGCTTGTCAACGACAACGGCCAGCCCAGCATCGAGCGCCGCGTTAGCCAGGTCGACGTGGGTGCCTGGCGGCGAACCGATCACGACAAGGTCGAGCCCGTCGGCCCGGTCGAGCAGTTCATCGGCCGTGGCCACGATCTGCGCATCCGGATAGAGGCGGCCTGCCTGCATCCGCCGCTCCGGGTTCCCCGTCACGATGAGATCGAGCGAGAACTCGGCATTCGCTGAAATGAACGGGGAATGGAAGACCCGCCCCGACGTTCCGAAGCCGATCACGCCGGTGCGGATGGGAGACGACATCGCTGCGCGCGTATCCATGGCCCCAATCTAGCCGCCGGCTGTGCACATGAATCGGCTAGAGCCGGTTCACTCCGGTGACCCGGATGACCGCGAAGCCCTGCTCGTTGGAATCGGCGAGGTCGATCGTGGCGCTGATCCCCCAGTCGTGGTCGCCCGCCGGGTCGTCGAGGATCTGCCTGGCCGTCCAGACCGTGGCGCCCTCGTCGAGGATGAGCAGCCCGGAACCCCGAGCGTTGGCGCCGGTGAGCACCTCGTCGTGTTCGGCGAAGAAGTCGTCCATCGCGTCCGCCCAGGTGTCGGCGGAGAAACCGTTCGCGCCGTCGAGATCGCCCAGCTCGTCGTAGTGCTCGAGCGCGACCAGTTGCACCCGCCGGAACAGTTCGTTGCGCACGAGGATGCGAAACGCCCGCACGTTGGTCGTCAGTTGGTGAGGGGCCGGCGGCACGACCGCGTGGGCGTTGGCCTCGTGCGCCGCCAGGTCGGGGTGGATGAGCTCCTCCCACTCGTCGAGCAGGCTCGAGTCGACCTGCCGCACGAGCTCGCCGAGCCACTCGATCAGGTCGAGCAGGTCCTCGGTCTTCGCCTCGTCCGGGATCGTTTGCCGGGCTGCGCGGTACGCGTCGGAGAGGTAACGCAGCACGACGCCCTCGCTGCGGGCGAGCTTGTAGAAGGCGATGAACTCGCCAAACGACATGGCCCGCTCGTACATGTCGCGCACGACGGTCTTGGGGCTGAGCTCGAAGTCGGCGATCCACG
This sequence comes from Cryobacterium sp., assembly GCA_039924805.1. Lineage (GTDB taxonomy): Bacteria > Actinomycetota > Actinomycetes > Actinomycetales > Microbacteriaceae > Cryobacterium. The sequence goes on along the minus strand of JBDTAA010000240.1, from coordinate 1,760 downwards.
GCTGCGACTGCTTGTACGTCTCAAACGCGTAGCCGAGCAGTTCCTCCAGCGGCTTGGGATAGGTGATCTCCTCGAGCAGTTCCATCCGCTGGTCGTACTCGATGCCCTCCCTCTTCATCGCCGCGACGGCCTCGCCGCGCGCCGCGAACTGCTGACCGCTGAGCACCGGGCGCGGGTCGTCCAGGGTCGCCTCGACGATCGAGATCATGTCGAGGGAGTACGTCGGCGCCTCCTGGTCGAGCAGGTCGAACGCGGCCAGGGCGAACGGTGACAGGGGCTGGTTGAGCGCAAAGTTCGCCTGCAGGTCGACGGTCAGTCGGATGCGATCTCGACCGCCTCGCTCACCGGGCTCCTGGGTGACGATCCCGGCCTGCCGCAGCGTCTTGTAGATGCCCAGCGCCCGCCTCGCCAGGGCGAGCTGGCGCTTCCACGGCTCGTGGTTGTCGAACACGAGCGCGTACACGTTCTCGAACGCGTCGCCGCCGCGCGCGATGATGTTGATGAGCATCGCCGCGGTCATCTGCATGCTGGAGTTGAGCGTCTCGGGTTCGGCGTCGACGAGCCGCCGGAACGACGGTTCGCCCCATGACACGAAACCCTCCGGCGCCTTCTTGCGGATGATCTTGCGCTTCTTCTTCGGGTCGTCGCCGGCCTTTTCGATGGCCTTGAGGTTCTCACTCTCGTGGTCGGGCGCCTGGATCACCACGGTGCCCGCCGTGTCGTAGCCGGCCCGGCCGGCGCGGCCGGCGATCTGGTGGAATTCGCGGGCGTTGAGCTGGCGCATCCGAATGCCGTCGTACTTCGTCAGCGCCGTGAACAGCACGGTGCGGATGGGCACGTTGATGCCGACGCCGAGCGTGTCGGTGCCGCAGATGACCCGCAGCAGCCCGCGTTGGGCGAGCTGCTCGACCAGCCGACGGTACTTGGGCAGCATGCCGGCGTGGTGCACACCGATGCCCATCCGGATGAACCGGGACAGGGTCTTGCCGAAGCTCGTCGTGAACCGGAACTCGCCGATCAGCTCGGCAATGGCATCCTTCTGCTCCTTCGTGGCAACCCGGACGCTGCTCAACGCCTGCGCGCGTTCCAGGGCCGCGGCCTGGGAGAAATGCACGACGTAGATGGGCGCCTGGCCGGTCTTGAGCAGGTCCTCGACGGTCTCGTGCACGGGGGTCGTCTCGTAATAGAAGTGCAGCGGCACGGGCCGTTCGACCCCGGTGACGACGGAGGTGTCACGCTTGGTGCGCCGGCTGAGGTCGTCTGCGATGTCGGTGACGTCGCCGAGCGTTGCCGACATGAGCACGAACTGCACCCGTGGCAACAGCAACAACGGCACCTGCCAGGCCCAGCCGCGGTCGGGGTCGCCGTAGAAATGGAACTCGTCCATGACGACCTGGTCGACCTGGGTGTCTCCGCCGCCGCGCAGGGCCAGGTTGGCGAGGATCTCCGCGGTGCAGCAGATGATCGGGGCATCCGAGTTGACCGAGGAGTCGCCCGTCATCATGCCCACGTTTTCGGCGCCGAAGATCTCGACCAGGGCGAAGAACTTCTCGCTGACGAGCGCCTTGATCGGCGCGGTGTAGAAGCTGCGTCGGCCCTCACCCATCGCGGCAAAGTGCGCGCCGATGGCGACGAGCGACTTGCCCGTACCGGTGGGGGTGCTGAGAATCAGGTTGGATCCCGACACGATCTCGAGAATCGCCTCCTCCTGCGCCGGGTACAGCGACAGCCCTCTCGACGAGGCCCAGCCGGCGAAGGCG
>JBDTAA010000239.1:0-8841 GCA_039924805.1 Cryobacterium sp. | reverse complement strand
GACCAGCCCGGCCGCTTCGAGGCGCTTGAGGAGCGGCGACAGCGTCGCAGGATCGAGCCGCAGCTCGGCGCCGAGATCCTTCACCGACCTGGGACTCCGCTCCCACAGCGCCAACAGCACGAGGTACTGCGGATGCGTCAGGCCATAGGGTTCGAGGATCGGCCGGTACACCGAGATCACGCTGCGCGAGGCGATCGCCAGTGCGAAACAAACCTGGTCTTCGAGGCGAAGGAGGTTCGTCTGATCCGTGTCCATGGACGGCGCCAATCTCGGCGGCGCTCGCCACCAGATTAGTTAGTATACTAACTAATATGGCACGAAGTGAATTACGGCGCGGCCGCCTGACGGATTGGCTCAACAGGACTCTTTTGCCCTGGATCGGGCCGCCGCCGCTCGGCCCGTACGGTGAGCCGTCGGAGGCCGAGCTGCTCGCGGAGCAGCTGCAGGCCACGTGCCCGATCTGCAGGCAGTTGATGTCGCTGCACGAGGTGGACCGCTCGGGTGAGCGGACGATGATCTACCACCCGACGCAGCCATAGTGCCCCAGACATAGTGCCCCGGGCGGTCGGGCCTAGCGGCTGAGTGCGCCGAGGATCTCGGCGCGCACCTCGGCCAGGCGCCGGCGGAGCTCGGGCACGGCGTCGTCGGGCACTCGCCCGCGATACGCCTGCGTGCGCAGGTCGGCGCGCAGCTGCTGGCGGAATTCGTTCAGCACCATGTCCGCTTCGTGCAGCGCCCGGTTCGAATCGGTCGAGGGGTTCGACTGGGCGCCCTGGGTGCCCTGGGCGCTCGCCTCGTCCCTGGCCTGCCTGGCCGAGGAGGCGAGGTCTGCCCGCAGGCTTTTCATCGCCTCGTTGACACCGGCGCGAACCTCGTCGGCGAGACGCCGAACCGAGTCCGTCACCTCGTTCTCGATCGCGTCGAGCTCGCCGACGCGCTCGGCCAGTTCGGCCCGACCGGCGTCGGTGATCACGTACACGGTCTTGCGGCCATCGGCGGACTTGGTGACGAGCCCCTCCTCTTCGAGCTTGGCCAGCCGCGGGTAGATGGTGCCGGCGCTCGGGCTGTAGGTGCCGCCGAACCGGTCGCTCAGCGCCTGGATCAGTTCATACCCGTGCCGAGGCTGTTCGGCCAGCAGGCTGAGCAGATACAGGCGCAGGCTGCCGTGCGCGAAGACGGGAGTCATGCCGGTGCCTGCCCCGTGGCATCCGTCGCGCCGTCGGCGGCGGCGGGAGCGGGGGCGCCGTTCGACCGACGCACCACCGAAATGTTGCCGGACACCGAGTTGCCACGCAGCTCGAGCCAGGCGCCGTTGAGGCTGCCGGTGCTGGATTCGTGGCCCCTGCCGTGCGTGCCCTTGATGGTCTGGTTGTCGAGCTGGAGTGTTCCGGAAACCGTGTTCAGGCGGTAGTGGGTCGCCACGTCGTCGCCGAGTCGCACGGTGAGATTGCCGCTGACGGTGTTGGTGGTGATCTCGTCCGGCGTGCCGTCGACGTCGAGGAAGACGTCGCTGGTGACGCCGTCGAGGGAGAAGCGGCGGATGAGGCCGCTCGCCGTGACCTCGCCGGACACGGTGTGCGCATTGATGTTTCCGTCGTGGTTGCGCACGGATATCTCGCCGCTGACGCCGTTCAGCTCCAGGTTGCCGATCGCGTTGTCGGCGACGATGTCACCGGAGACGGTGCTCAGCTTCGCGTCGTTCCGGATGCCGGATACGAGGGCGTTGGCGGAGACGACACCGAGCTTGAGGGCCACGTCGCGCGGCACCATGATGCTCACGTCGGCCCTGGCGGTGCCGCGGAACGACGAGAACACGTCGATGAAGTTGTCCCAGCGCAGTTGCGGGTGGTCGATCTCGAGGGTGTCGCCGTCCATCGTCACCTTGAGGTCCTTGCCTGTCACGCTGTGCACCTCGACGCGCGCGCCCTGCTCATCGTGCCCGATGACATCCACCTTGCCGCCGATCATGCCGACCTTCAAATGTCGGACCAGTTCGACGTCGATAATTTTGGTCTGCCCGGGGGTGATCAACCACTTTTCCACTTGCCGCTCCTCCATTCGCTCTCGCGAGGCACATTCGCACTCGCGATATATCGCGTCTTCCATCAATCAAGATATATCGCGTTTGCGCATCGTGCAAGGGCCGCGTGCCGGCTAGTAGAGGAAGATCGGCAGCCACTCGGGGGTGTGCGCGTGCACGATGACGAGGAACACGACCAGGTCGAACAGGAGGTGCACGCACACGACGTAGGTGAGCGACTTGGTGCGTTTGAACGTGTAGCCCTGCAGCAGTGCGAAGGGGAACGTCATGAGTGGCCCCCAGCTGCGGTAGCCGAGCTCCCAGAGGAAGGAGGTGAAGATCACGGCCTGCAGCAGGTTGGCCTGCCAGTCGGGAAAATGCCGCCGGAGCAGCGCGAACACGGTGCAGATGAAGAACAGTTCGTCCCAAATGCCCACCGCGTTGACGCCGACGAAGAGCCGCCCGATTTCGTCCGGCGCGGTCACGGTCGGCCAGTTCTGATAGGCGCCCGATCGGATGAAGTACGTCGGCAGGATGAGCCAGCCCAGCAGGACCACGATCGCGAGGTACCAGCGTTCGAGCGTGGTCCAGCGCTGCCCGGTCCGGATCGGAAACCGGATGGCGTGCGTGCGGTAGACGTAGCGCGCGATCAGGTACGGGACGAGCACGGCCAGGCCGAGCACGACGCCCATCAGCGCCATGTTCGGGTAGCTGATGTTGGCCTCGACCGAGATCGTGCTGATGATGACCAGGCCGATCCCGATCAGCAGCAGGTCCCGGAACAACGCCCGGTTGATGGCGAAGGCGAGCAGCAGGGCGGCCAGCAGAACGGCATAGCCGGCGACCGGGATTCGAAGGCCGAAGAGGAGCACGGCGGATGCCGACACCAGGGCTGCCGGGACCAGGCCCCACGACGCGCGCGGGGGCACGCGTGTGCCGACCTCGCCCACGACCGGGCCCTGCGAGACTCCCATATGAAAACCATAGCCACGATGCCGCCGCGCCCTCCCGTTCGGCCGGTAGATTCGACCCGTGAACCAGCAACAGCTCCCTCGTGACCTTGACCCCATTACGCTCTCCCGGCAGCTCATCGCGATCGATTCGGTCAACCCCGACCTCGTGCCGGGAGCCGCCGGCGAGCACGCGATGGCGGCCTGGTGCTCCGACTGGCTCGCCGAGCAGGGGTTCGAGGTGCACCGGCTCGAGGATCGCGCGGGCCGGCCATCCGTTGTCGGCATCGCGCGCGGAACCGGGGGAGGGCGCTCGCTCATGCTGAACGGCCATCTCGACACCGTCGGCGTCGTCGGCTACGAGGGCGACCCGTTCGGCGGCGAGGTGCTGGACGGGAAGATCTTTGGCCGCGGCGCCTTCGACATGAAGTGCGGAATCGCGGCGATCCTGGTGGCGGCGGCACGCGCATCCGCTTTCGGCCTGGCCGGCGACGTGCTCGTCACGCTGGTCGCCGACGAGGAGTTCGGCAGCCTCGGCACCGAGGAGGTGCTGCGCCACTTCCGGGCGGATGCCGCCATCGTCACCGAACCGAGCGAGTTGTGCCTCACCGTCGCCCATCGTGGCTTCGCCTGGTTCGAGGTGGAACTCACCGGACGCGCCGCGCACGGGTCCATGCCCGAGCAGGGCGTCGACGCCATCGCGCACGCCGGCCTCGTGCTCCGGGCGCTCGATGACCTGCGGGAGCGCCTCCAGTCGGCTCCGGCGCACCCGCTGCTGGGCCACGGCACCGTGCGCGTCTCGATGATCAGGGGCGGGGAGGATGCCGCGACGGTCGCGCCCTCCTGCACCCTCACCGTCGAGCGACGCACGCTGCCCGGAGAGACGCCGGATGCCGTCGAGGCCGAGCTGGCCGCCCTCTTGGACCGGCTGGCCGCCGTCACCCCCGAATTCTCCGCCAGCCTGAGGCGGCTCGTGGCGCGCGGCGCCTTTGAGGCCGACCCGGACTGGCCCATCGTGCGCGCCCTCGCCGGCAACGCCGAACGCGTGCTCGGGCGGGCGCCCGCCCGCCGCGGCGAGCCCTTCTGGACCGACGCCGGCCTGATTCTGGAGGCAGGCATCCCGTGCCTGCTGCTCGGCGTCGAGGGTGGCGGCGCCCACGCCGACGCGGAATGGGCGGACGTGGCGTCGGTGCATCGCCTCACCGACATCCTCACCGGCACGATCACCGACTTCTGCGGCTGAGGCGCGCGCCGTCGAGGCCGAGACCACCATCCCCGAGGTCGACGCGAGAATCGGCGTCCCGTTCAAGCACAGTGACGATCTACGCGACGCGCTGGGGCGTGACGACACGGCGCACGACCGGCCTGACGCCGGGGGATTGGCGAGGGCCCACTGCAATCGCGGTGGGCCCTCATCCATCAAAGTACCCGACGCCACTGACAACGCCACCCTCAAGTGGGCTCGAACGACATGCTCCTGGGAACGGGGCGGGCCGCTACTCGGAGGTGCGGACCGCGCCAACGTCACCGTCGGTGTGGGAACTAGCAAGGCCAACGCCGCTGGTAGGCGTTGATACAGCGTTTCCGTCGCGACGCGGATTCGGTCGGTGACATCGGTGAGTTTGAGTTCTCCCAGCAGGTCAAGCAGGGCAGACTGGTCTAGAGCCATCGTGTGGTGTCCTTTGTGAGTTCTTTGATCGGTACTCACTGACCATCCCACGGTGGCTCTTCACGTTGACGAAGCAACGCTCAAGAGCGGGAAACCACACCACTCACAGGGACGTAACCAATGTCGTGATTGCCGGGATTGTCTCTGTGGGTCTTGTCGCTGGGACAGTGACGCCTGTGCAGGCGGCTGCCGAGCCCGCTAAATCGCCTGAATTGTCGTGGAGCGACGTCCCGCTCCTTGAGTCGACGTCTGCCAAGCAGGTGACACCGGCTGTTCCTGAGGGAGAGTTTGTGGTGCCGGGCGAGGAGACACCGCCGGATTATGAGATCGCTCCGGCGAAGTCGGACTACGTTTTGCCGTCAGAGATGCCTGCCCCCGACGCCCCGGAAGGATTCAGTGCCTTCACGTCGGATCGGATCAAGAGCACGGAATTCACGGACACGTTTGAGAACGCTGACGGGACGAAAACGCTTTTCACATCTGTTCTTCCGGTCAACGTCAAGGACGACGCCGGCAAATGGGTGCGTGCCTCGACGACCCCAGTCCCCGATGGGCGTGGTGGCGAGGTTGTCGAGGACCATCCCCTGAACCCGCAGTTCGCGGCTGACGCCAGCAGCGAAGATGCGTTTGCAGTGTCGCGTGATGGGTTTGATCTGTCGTTCACGCCGGTCGGCGCAGACTCGAGTCGCCTCGGAAGCGTGGACGGAAGCCAGCCGGTTTCCGCCGGTGACGACACTGTCGAGTACGCCGACGTGTTCGGCGACATTGACGTGCGGTACGAGGTCATGCCCGGTGCCGTCAAGGAGACGCTCATCCTTGACCATGCGCCCGAGCGCGGAGAAGCAACCTGGTCATGGCGGGTCATGGCGGGTCAAGGCGCCAGGCCTCAAAATTGTTGAAAACGCCACAGGCAACTTCCAGCTCAACGACTCAGCGGGCAAGACCCGGTTTGTCATTCCTGACCCGATCATGTGGGACTCCTCGGGAAAGCCGGGCGTGTCGGAGGCGGATACTCAGAACGTGGACGCATCCGTCCGTCAGGACGGCTCCGACTGGATCTTCACGCTCTCACCGGACGAGGCATGGCTGCACTCGGCGGATCGCGTGTACCCGGTCTCGGTGGACCCGACAACCGTCGGCCCTTATATGGCGAACGTTCACACCTACAAGTCCGACGGTACCCATATCGCCGACGGGCAGGGGCGCGTCGGGAATTCACTCAGCGCTGGGAACACGTATTGGCGGACAGTTCTGCATTACGACTACGAGCAGGTCTTCGGCAAGCAGGTTATCGGTGTGTGGATCAACGGGTCGTACAACAACAGCGGCACGCTGGCCTCCTATACCGGCTCTGTCTATCGCGCGGCCTCGTTTTCGTATGCGGGGGCTGCTGAGCGCCTGAGCGACTTCACTGTCGCCCGGTCGGGCAACGCGACCGACTACGCACTCCAGGCCCGGGTTGCCCAGCTGGTTGATGACCGCGTCAGCGGCGCGTACTTCATGATCATTGGGGCGGCGATCTCGGGCGTCTACACCTACAAGAACCTCAATACGGCGATGGGGATCACCTACAAGGACTATCCCACCGCCGGCGCCGCTATCGCCCCGTCCCCGGCAAACGGAGCGATGAGCCCGCTGATGCCCAAGCTGAAGATCGCTGCAACCGACCCGGAGGGCACCGGGCTGAACTACTACTACCGGATCAGTGAGAACGCGAACCCCGACGTGGCACCCGTCCACAACTCTGGGTGGGTGGCCTCCGCGGAGTACCAGGTGCCCGCCGGCGCGCTGCAGGCAGGAAAGAAGTACTACTGGAAAGGTTTCGTCCACGACGCCTACAAAGGCACGCTGGGGATCTCGAACAACTCACCGTCTGCCGTCTGGTCGTTCACAACCAACACGCCCGCCCCGACCCCCGCGCAATCGTCAGCGAAACCGGCCGACGGCGAAAGCTGGGGATCCAGCCCCATCGAACACCGCCGTCCCGGTCCTCTGCGCGTGCGCAGCGGTGTTGGAACCGCGGGATCGCGTCTTTAGGGCGGCTGATCAGGCGAAGCGCATGATCCCCGTATGCTGGCTTCAAGGCGGTATCAGCGGCGCGCTAATCAGCGCCGGCAGGCTCTCGAATCAGAGGACGCACAATGGCGATTATCCGACGCGTTCTCGTTACGGGCGCCTATTGGGTCGGTCGAGTAATCGCACCGGCAGTCGGCCTTGCCACAGCAGTTGCGCATGCCCTCATCTCCGCCACGGGCGGCGGACCACAGGCCGTAGAAGCGAATCTGCCGCCCGACTCGGCCACTGAGGAAGAGGACGGACTAGTTTGACTGCGGGGCCCAGCAGTCAGCTCTAGTTGCACGCCGGCCCTGTCGTGAGACAAAGAGTCTCCGTCTCACTGAGCCAAGTTTGCCATCATCCTTGATGCTCCTAGTCAAATGAGACAGGACGGCTATGGTGGTGAGAATCGCCGCTACAGTAAAACCCATTCTGGTCAGGGATTTTACTTGACATATTATCTATTATCGGCGATTTTTGGTGCGACCACGCATGCGATTAAGGGCCTGAAAACTCTAGCGATACGCGGCGTGGGCGAGTAATGTCGGGGACATGGTCACAACCTTCACCAGCACCCAGAAGCCAGGGCTTCGAGCCCACCAGGACGCGATGCGGTCGACACTTCCTGAGCTGGTCACCAAGCTGCGCGACATTGTCGGTACGCGCTTGGTTGCGTACATCGGCAACGTGAAGTCGACAAGACCGGTTGCCGACTGGGCTGCCGGTACGCGCGCTCCCGGTGAGATGGACGTTGACCGTCTGCGGTTGGCGTACCAGATCGCCGCGCTTCTGCGGGAGCAGAACGAGGCGGTGACGGTGCAGTCGTGGTTCAAGGGTATGAACCCAGCACTGAATGACGTATCGCCGGCGCGGGTACTGCGTGAGGGCGCCCCGGACGAGGTCGGCCCTGATCTAATGGCGGCAGCCAAGGCGTTCGCGTTCATCGGATGACGCTGCCGGACTTGGAGTTCACGGCAAATCCCGGCCAAGTGTGGCGGGTGGGATACAAGCCAGATCCGTGGGCGTGGACTGACTGGGTGCACGCAACGGATGAAGGTCGCTTCAATGGCAGGTGGGACGACAAGCTTGCAGAGTTTCGCACCATCTATACGGGTGAGTCTCTGGTGGCATGTCTCCTCGAGCTCCTTGCCCAGTTCCGGCCCGATCCAGTTGCCAACTCCGAGCTTGATGAGATCGAAGACCCGGACGGAAGTGTCTCGCTCTACCCGGACGCGCCGTCCGGGACGGTCGGCTACAAGTGGCTCGAGAGGCACATCGCCGGCAGTGCACAGCAAACCGGGCGCTATTGCTTCGTCACCCACTCCAAGACCATCGCCGCACTGCAAGCGAGCTTCCCCTTCGCGAAATTCGACCAGCCGGGCGCCTTGCTCGACGCCTCAATACTCAAGGACGCCAGCCGCCGAGGCCTCACGCGATCAATAGCCCGGTGGCTCTACGACCTCCGCGACACCGATCAGAATGACCTGGTCGATGGCGTCGAATTCCGCTCCCGCTTCGGCGACGAGCTGAGGATATGGGCCGTGTTCGAGCGACTGCCGGACAAGTTTCTCCACATCAGCCAGCGGATTGATGGTGAAGAGATCCTCCCTCTCGACCCTGACGGTCCCGCCATGCGGCACGTGTTCGAGCTCCACGGCTTACGCTGGAAAGATTGATTCCGTTAGCGGCTCAGGGCTGTGGTCGCATGGGGCTGCTCCTCCTCAGGCCGGAACCTGCATCAATGGCCAATCCGAACTGGCCATAGCCGTTCCGTCCACACCGCTGCGCAGCCCCGCGACGTTCCGTATCAACGGGCTATTCCCTTATTCGACGTACAGAGCGCCACATGCTCTATCTGCAATTAATCCAGTGACGTTTCGCCTCTGACCGCCGAGCTGCATGGTCATCTTCCTGCATGACGTCTTGATAGATGTGGTTCGGGAATTAACCTTGAACCACGTGCACGCCGAGCTTGCCGCACAAGTCGGTGGGAGATCCTGGGCCGGAGATGTCAGCAGGGTTTGGGACTGTGTTGTTCTGGATGCTGTCATGAATCGACACGTAGGCCTTCACAATGGATCTACCCAACGCAGTCGGTGTCCCCTCGCCCAGACGTTTGTAGGCGTCGAGTGTGTCTTGAACTCCTG
>JBDTAA010000238.1:0-8491 GCA_039924805.1 Cryobacterium sp. | reverse complement strand
CCTCGTGATCGAGGAAGACCGCACCGCTCGTCAGATCGCCGAGAAGCGCGAAGCCGCCGAGCGCAACGCCCTGCTGGCCAAGGCCCGCAAGCGGATCAGCCTCGAGGACTTCACCCGTGCGCTCGAGGAGGGCAAGGTCGAGTCGCTCAACCTCATCATCAATGGTGACGTTTCCGGTGCCGTTGAGGCACTGGAGGAGTCGCTGCTCAAGATCGAGGTCGACGATTCAGTACAGCTTCGGATCATCCACCGTGGTGTCGGTGCGGTCACGGAGAGCGACGTCAACCTCGCCACCGTCGACAACGCCATCATCATCGGCTTCAACGTTCGCCCCGACACGAAGGCGCGCGAGCGCGCCGCCCGTGAGGGTGTCGACGTGCGCTTCTACTCGGTCATCTACAACGCACTCGAGGACATTGAGGGCTCCCTCAAGGGAATGCTCAAGCCCGAGTTCGAAGAGGTGCAGAGTGGTGTCGCCGAGATCCGCGAGGTGTTCCGTTCCTCCAAGTTCGGAAACGTCGCCGGTGTCATCGTTCGCTCCGGTACCATCACCCGAAACGCCAAGGCTCGCGTCATCCGCGACGGCGTCGTGGTGGGGGACAACCTGGGCATCGAGTCGCTGCGTCGCTTCAAGGACGACGTCACCGAGGTCCGTACGGACTTCGAGTGCGGTATCGGCCTCGGCAAGTTCAACGACATCCAGATCGGTGACGAGATCGAGACGATCGAAATGAAGGAAAAGCCGCGGGAGTAGTTCTCCACGGTTGGTAGGGTCTCCGCTCGATCCCCCTCAAAAGGGACGAGAGCGGGGACCCCTACCCCGATTCCCTCGGCATCCATGAGGTGCAGTGAGGGGGATCGAGCTGCGGCAACGTTCGGAGGGATTTGAACGTGACCGCGGTGGCTCGGAAGAGATTAAGAGCGGCAGAACGTCGCGGAAGAACAGGGAGTTAGTCATGGCAGATCCGGCACGCGCCAGGAAAATGGCCGACCGCATCAAGGTCATCGTGGCCAAGCGTCTCGAACGCGGTCTCCGCGACCCGAGGCTCGGCTTTGTGACCATCACGGACGTCAAGGTGACCGGCGACCTCCAGCATGCATCGGTCTTCTACACGGTGTACGGCTCCGAAGAGGAGCGCACGGACAGCGCCGCTGCGCTCAAGGCTGCCACGGGCATGCTCCGCAGCGAGGTTGGCAAGAACATCACGGCCAGGCTCACGCCGTCCCTCGAATTCATCGCCGACGCCATTCCGGAGAACGCGGCGCTGATCGATGACCTCCTCCGTGAGGCCCGCGATCGCGACACCGAGGTCGAGCAGCTCGCGCGCACCTCGACGTACGCCGGCGACGAAGACCCGTACGTCAAGTCGCGAGACTTGGACGCGGCAGACGACGACAGCGATGACGACGACGTGGATGTCGCGGCCCGGCCGTCCGCCGAGGACGCCTCGAAATAATCCGTTCCGCCCTCCCGCACCGCCGCTTCGTGGTCAGTGCGGGAGCGCGTAACCGCCCACCGTTGTGACGGCGAGCCCGTCGGCCAGTAGGCCGGCCAGGGCCCGATCGCGCTGGGCCCGCTCCGGCCATAGGCCGGAGATTTCGGAATCCGTGACCGGGTGCCGCGTCGCCCGCAGCTCCGCCATGATCAGCCCCCGCACCTGGCGGTCGCTGCCCTCGAACTTTTTCTGCACGGCCTTGCGGGGCCCGGCGTGCGCAGGGGAGCCTGCCGCGCGCCAGGCGCACGAATTCCTGATCGGGCATACGTGGCAAGAGGGCTTCCTGGCCGTGCAGACCAGGGCACCCAGCTCCATGATCGCGGCGTTGAAGGCTGCCGCAGCGGGCCGTGCCTCCGGGAGCAGCAGCTCCATCGCGGCGAGGTCGCGGCCGCGGGACGGCGGCGCGGCTTCGGCCTGGCCGGCGACCGCCCGCGCGATCACCCGCCTCGTGTTGGTGTCGACGACTGGATGCCGGTGGCCGAACGCGAACGCGGCGACGGCCCTCGCCGTGTAGTCGCCGACCCCGGAGAGGGCGAGGAGAGCATCAACGTCCGCCGGTACCTCGCCGCCGTGCCGCTCGGTGATCTCGACGGCCGCGGCGTGCAGCCACAGGGCCCGCCGAGGATAGCCGAGCGTCGCCCAGGCACGCACGGCCTCACCCGGCGGCACGGCGGCCAGGGCCGCCGCGGTGGGCCAGCGATCCAGCCACTCGGCCAGTCGGGGAATGACCCGCACGACGGGCGTCTGCTGCAGCATGAATTCGCTCACCAGCGTGCCCCAGGCGGAGAAGCCCTCCCGGCGCCACGGCAGGTCCCGGCCGTTCGCGTCGAACCAGGCCGTGATCGACGCGGCGATGTCGGGGTGGGGGGCTGTGGCGTTCACCCTTTCTAACCTAGGGTCGATTCATGAAGCTCTTATCCACGCCCCGGATCGAATTCCTGCGCACCCTGTCGAGGGAGATCCTGGGCCACTATGGTCGCGGCCGAACCCTGGTGGCGATCGATGGCACGGATGCCCGGGCGCGGGCCGCGTTCGCAGACGACCTCGCCGCTGTGTTCGAGGAGAGCGACCACGACGCCGTTCGGGCCTCGCTCGGTGACTTCCGGCGTTCCCGCACCGAGCTGAACGGGCTCGGCGCCGACACTCCCGACCGGCACTACCGGGACGGCTACGACTACTCGGCGCTCCGGCGCGCTCTGGTCGAGCCCTTCCGCATGGGCGGCAGCACGGGGTTCGTGACGAAGACCTTCGACGCCGACAGCGACACGTGGGTGCAGCCGACCTGGCTCACGGCGCCGGTCGACGCCACACTCGTCGTCGACGGTGAATTCATCCAGCGGCCGGAATTGCGGGGCCTGTGGTCGTACAGCGTGTTTCTCGATGGCGAACCGACGACGGAGAGCGGCCGGCTCTACTTCGCCGAGGCGGGCCCACGCGAACGGGCATCGGCCATCGTAGACCTGGCGGATGCGGAGCGCCCCGGCCGCGTCTTCGCCGACTCCTGCTAGCCTCGGCGCGCTAGCTGCGGAGGGCGTCGAACCGGGAGATCACATCGGATGCCGACAGGGCACCGCCACGATCCTCGACCTCGTGCACGAGAGCGGTGAGCAACGCGTTGACCGGCGCGGCCACCCCGGCGACACCCGCCTCGCGAACAACAGCGCCATTGAGGTAATCCACCTCGGTGCGCTGGCCGCGCCGGAGGCTCTGCTGGGTCGAACCGAGGTTTGGCACATTGCCCATTCGCGCCCGCATCCGGAGCGGCAGCAGCTGGCCCAGCCAGAGCGGCAGCGCAGAGAACGCGCGAAGCCGACGATCGTCGAGTGCCTGCAGCGCGCCGAAACGCACGCCCCGCGTCATGCCAACGCGCACGGCTTCCCGCATACTCGCCGTCATCACCCGGCGCAGACCGGCATGGTCGACCACGGCCTGCACGCTCATCCCGGTGATGGCCGGAAGGGCGTTGAGCATGTTGACGATCAGCTTTGTCCACTGCGCGCCGACGAAGTTGTCGATCGCGGTGACCGGCACCGCCTGTGCGAGCACGGCCTGCCAGGCCCGCGTTGCCGCGTCGACGGCGCCGTCTCCCCGGCCCAGGTAGGTGGGCGCCGCTGTCGTCACGGTCACCCGCCCGGGCGACGTGTAGTTCGCCGCGATGATCACCAGGGCACCGAAGCAATCGGAGCGGGGGAGCAGCCGCCTGGCCGTGCTCACCCCGTCGAGCCCGTTCTGCACGACGATGACCGGCGACCCGTCGATGAAGGCGGCGTTGTCGGAGATGGCGGCGGCCGCATCCTGCGCCTTGGTGCAGACGAGGGTCAGCTCGGGCTTCTCCGTGAGCCGTTCGAGCGCGTTCGGCCTGGCGTGCGCGTCGCCGAATCCGCCGGACAGGCGGATGCCGTCGGCGCGGATCGCCGCCAGGCCCTCGCCCCGCGCGGTCACGGTGACATCGTGGCCGGCGCGGGCCAGCAGAGTCGCGAACGTGCCGCCCAGGGCGCCGGTACCGATCACCGCAATTCTCACGGCTCACATCCTACGGGGAGGGCGCTGGTAGCCTCTAAGGGTGACAAGCGGCCTCCTCCTCATCGACAAGCCGAAGGGCTGGACCAGCCACGACGCCGTCGCCCGCACCCGCCGGCTGGCCGGTACCCGCAAGGTGGGCCACGCGGGCACGCTCGACCCGATGGCCACCGGCCTACTCGTTCTTGGCGTGGACAGTTCCACCCGCCTGCTCACCTATGTCGTCGGGCTGGACAAGGAGTACCTGGCCACCATCCGGCTGGGCGCGTCGACGACGACGGATGACGCCGAAGGGGAGCAGCTGGTCCGTGCCGCGGCCGAGGCCGTTGCCGCGATCGCGCCAGAAGCCGTAGCCGCCGGCATCGCCGACCTCACCGGCGACATCAGCCAGCGACCGAGCGCGGTGAGCGCCATCAAGGTGGACGGCAAGCGTGCCTACGCGCGCGTTCGGGCGGGCGAAGAGGTCGAGCTCGCCGCCAGGCCGGTCACCGTCGGCGCCTTCGAACTTCTCTCCAGCAGCCCGGTCGACGGTTTCCTCGACCTCCAGGTGCGCGTCGAATGTACCTCCGGAACCTACATCCGGGCCCTCGCCCGCGACCTGGGCGCCACGCTCGGAGTCGGCGGACACCTCACGAGCCTCCGCCGCACGCGCATCGGGCCGTTCCGGCTCGACGCGGCGCAGCCGCTCGAAGAACTCGATGTGCCTTCCGCCCTGATCGGGCCGGCCGACGCGGCAACGCGCCTGCTCGGCCGCCTCGACCTGACCGAACAGCAGGCGATCGATCTCGGGCACGGCAAACGCATCACCGTCGACCAGGCCGGCGGGCAAGCGGGACCGATCGCCGCCATCGCCCCGAACGGCCGCCTGGTCGGACTCGTCGAATACCGCGGCGACCAGGTCAAGTCGCTTCTCAACTTCCCGCCCGACGAGCCCGCATGATCGAGTGGTTCACCTGGCTTCAGCTGGACGTCGCGGTTCTCGGCGGCCTTCTCTGTGTCGGCCTCGGGTTCGCCGGACGCAAACCGAACGACCTCACCATGTGCGCCGCCGCGCTCGTCGAACTTCTGCTTCTGGCGCAGCTTGTCGTGGCCATCGTTTCCCCCCTGGCCGGCAACGAGGCCAGCGGTAGTGTGCTCGAGTTCTACGTATACCTGGTCAGCGCGATCCTGCTCCCGATCGGCGCCGGGATATGGGCGCTGATCGAGCGCAGCCGCTGGAGCACGGTCATCCTCGGCGTGGCCTGCCTGTCCGTCGCGGTGATGGTCTACCGGATGCTGCAGATCTGGACAGTGCAGGTCGCCTGATACTGCGATAATTGCTGAGCGATGACTGAACTACGGCCCCAGACAGCAGCCCGACCGACTCGAGTGACCGGCGTCGGCCGACTCCTCATAACCGTGTACGGGATCCTCGCACTGGCCGCCACCGGGCGCTCGCTCGTGCAGATCCTCGAAAAGTTCGACCAGGCCCCGCTGGCCTACTCGCTCTCGGCCCTCGCCGCAATCGTCTATATCGCTGCCACCGTCGCGCTGGTCAACCGCGGTCGGGCCTGGTATCGCATCGCCTGGATCACCATCGGCTTCGAGCTGCTCGGCGTGCTGGTCGTCGGCACCCTCAGCCTCGTCGACCCTGCCCTCTTCCCGCACGACACGGTGTGGTCCGCCTACGGCCGCGGCTACCTCTTCATCCCGCTGGCGCTCCCCGTCCTCGGCATGTGGTGGCTGGCCAGGCACCCCGTGACGGCCAAGACCCCTGCCGCCGTTGCGGGCGACGTATGAAGACGCTCCGCGGTCTGGACGCTATTCCTGCCGACTGCTCCGCATCGGCGGTGAGCATCGGCAAATTCGACGGCGTCCACGTCGGTCACCGGGCCGTCATCGACGACCTGAGATCGATCGCCGGCGAGCACGGCCTGCAATCGGTGGTTGTGACCTTCGACCGGCATCCGCTGGCGCTGCTCGCCCCCGCGATGTGCCCCGAATCGCTGGTCAGCACCGAGCAGAAGCTCGAGTTGCTGGCCGACACCGGTGTCAACGCCACGTTGGTGCTCGAATTCAACGAGGCCCTGGCCTCGCTATCGCCCGAGGATTTCATCGAGAGCATCCTGGTCAACGCGCTGCATGTGCGCCAGGTTCTCGTGGGCCGGGACTTCCGATTCGGCGCCAAGGGCGCCGGTGACATCACCCTGCTGCAGCGACTCGGCCGCACCTTCGGCTTCGACGTGCGCCTGATCGACGACGTGACGCAGGACAACTCGCGCAGGGTGTCGTCGTCATGGATTCGCGAGCTGATCCTCGCCGGCGACACGCGCACCGCCGCCGGGCTGCTCGGGCACCTGCCCACGGTTCGCGGAGTCGTCGTCCACGGCGCCAAGCGCGGCCGCGACCTGGGCTTCCCCACGGCGAACCTCTCGCCGGACTCCGAGGGAATCATCCCCGCTGACGGCGTGTACGCCGGCTGGCTGACGGATGCCGGGGCCCGCTATCCGGCGGCGATTTCCGTTGGCAACAATCCCACCTTCGACGGGGTGGCGCAGAAACAGGTCGAGGCCTACGTGCTCGACCGGGACATCGACCTCTACGACCACGTGGTGGAGGTGGCGTTCGAGGAGCGCATCCGCGGAATGGTCGCATTCACCGGCATCGACCCGCTGATCGTGCAGATGCGCGACGACGTCGATCAGGTGCGCAGGATTCTGGCGCTGCCGGCCGGCGCCGCACCCTCAGACGGCTAGCGCCCCGCTGGGCCTGTGTCCACCACGCAGAAACGATTGCCCTCGGTGTCTTCGAGTACGACGTAGTCGGCCCCGGGTGGATACCGATCCCAGTCGATCGATCGGGCCCCGCGTGACACAAGTCGATCGATCTCGGCGAGTTGATCGGAGGCGTACAGGTCCAGGTGGATTCGGGGAGGAATCTGCGCGGGAGCAAACCGCAAAGGGGCGGATGGCGCGGGAGGGCCAGCCTAGACTTGGCCGGTGACCGATTCCGCAACCCGAAGACTCTGGGCCGGTCGCACCCTTGCCCTGCTGGGCATCCTGCTCGTCGCCGCGAACCTGCGCACGGCCGTCGCCGCGCTGTCGCCGATCGTCACGCGAATCGACGCCGACATCCCGCTCAGCGCCCTGGCCATCGGTGTGCTGGGCATGCTGCCCCCCGTGTGCTTCGCCCTGTTCGGCATCTTCACGCCCATGTTCACGAGGCGGCACGGGCTCGAGGCCGTGCTCGTGCTCTCGCTCGTCGCCCTGATCGTGGGCCATCTGGCGCGAGGCCTGTCCGGTTCCCTCGTCGCTTTGCTGCTCGGTAGCGCGGTCACGTTCGCCGGTCTCGGCGTGGGCAACGTGTTGTTGCCGCCGCTGGTCAAGAAGTACTTCCCCGATCGCGTCGGGCTGGTGACCTCGCTCTACGTCAGCGTCATCGCGTTCAGTACCCTGGTTCCTCCGCTCGTGGCGGTTCCGGTGGCGGATGCCGCCGGCTGGCGCACGTCGCTCGCCATGTGGAGCGTGCTCGCGCTCTTCGCGCTGGTTCCGTGGATCACGATGCTCGTGCGCCACCGCACGGCAAGCGTGCCGACACCGGTGATCGAGGAGCCGGAGCCAGCGATTCTGGGCCGGATCCGGCACTCGACCGTGGCCTGGGCGATCGCCACCGTGTTCGGGGTGTCAGCGGTCAACGCCTACGCGATGTTCGGGTGGCTGCCGCAGCTGCTCGTGGACAGGTCCCTGGTGTCTGCGGGCGAGGCGGGGGCCCTGTTGTCGCTGTTCGCGGCCATGGGCTTCCCCTGCGCGGTCATCATTCCCGTGCTCACCGCGCGGATGAAAAACGTCGGCCTGCTCGTCTATGCCGGGGCGTTCTGCTTCATGGCCGGGTACCTGGGTCTTATCCTGGCGCCCGAAACACTGACCTGGCTCTGGGTGTCCTCGGCCGGTCTCGGCCAGATGCTCTTCCCGCTGGCGCTCGTGCTGATCAACCTGCGCACCCGCACTCACGACGGGGCGATTGCCATGAGTGGTTTCGTGCAGGGCATCGGCTACCTGGTTGGCGCGCTCGGTCCGCTGGTGGTCGGGCTGCTGCACGAACTCAGCGGCGACTGGCTGTGGCCGCTGGTGTTCCTGGCTTCCACGGCGCTCGCCGTGACCATCGCAGGCGCCGTCATCGCCCGGCCGCAGATGCTCGAGGACGAGTTGAACGGGCGGGTCGGCGCCTAGGGAACCAGCTCGGCCCGGTGGATGAGGGCGGCGGCTCCGATGAGCGGGCCATCGCCGGTCAGGGCCGAGTGCACGACGCGCACTCGCGTCGCGAAGGCGAACTCGGTGCGTTCGGCGATGGCCTCCCGCACGTAGTCGAAGAGCTCCGGCGCTACGTGCGAAAAGCCGCCGCCGATCGCCACGAGGTCGAGGTCGACGAGGTTCGTCGCCGACGCGATGGCCCGGCCGATGGCGTGGCCGCTGCGCCGCACGGCGCGCGCGGCGATG
>JBDTAA010000237.1:0-3765 GCA_039924805.1 Cryobacterium sp. | reverse complement strand
TGACGAGCCCGAAGAGGTCGAGATCAACGCGAACGACCTCAAGATCGACGTCTACCGGTCGAGCGGCCCAGGCGGCCAGTCCGTCAACACGACGGACTCCGCCGTACGGATCACCCACCTGCCGACGGGTATCGTCGTGGCGATGCAGAACGAGAAGAGCCAGCTGCAGAACAAGGAAGCGGGCATGCGTGTTCTGCGTGCCCGTGTGCTCGCCCGTCAGCAGGAAGAAATCGACGCGGCGGCATCCCTCGTGCGCAAGGGCCAGATCCGAACGATGGACCGGTCGGAGCGCATCCGCACGTACAACTTCCCGGAGAACCGAATCGCGGACCACCGCACGGGCTTCAAGGCGTACAACCTGGACAGCGTCATGAACGGTGCCATGGAGGCCGTCATCGACTCGTGCATCACAGCCGACGAGGCCACCCGCCTCGCCGAGATCGGTGACCACGACTAACCCTCGTCGCCGTCGCCGTCCCCGTTCCGCGAGAACGTAGTTGTGGCGCTTATGAGACCCTCATGAGCGCCACAACTGCATGTTCGCGGGGTTGCCCGTGGGCGGTGCGTCAGTCTTCGGAGTAGAGAAGGCCGCGTGCTGCCTCGACCGTGTCGGGGGTGACCGGCCGGATGGTCGCGGGAATCCCGAGCAGCAGGGATTTCGGCGGGGCATCCTTCGTCACTACGGCGTTGGCGCCAATGGTGCTCCACGCCCCGATGGTCACCGGGCCGAGGATCTTCGCGCCGGCGCCGACCGTGACGCCGTCGCCCAGGGTCGGATGCCTCTTGGCGCTGCGGGGGATCCCGTGCCGGCTCTTCCCGCCCAGGGTGACCGCGTGGTACAGCATGACATCGTCGCCGAGTTCCGCCGTCTCACCAATCACGACACCCATGCCGTGGTCGATGAACAGCCGACGCCCGATCTTCGCGCCGGGGTGGATTTCGATGCCGGTGAGGAACCTGGCGAATTGCGACACGAGGCGCGCCGGCAGCCGGTGCCCCGACACCCACAACCGGTGTGACACCCGGTAGGACCACACCGCGTGCAGCCCGCTGTACCCGAGGAAGATCTCCGCATTACTGCGTGCTGCCGGGTCATGGGCGTGCGCGGTCGCAATGTCCTCGCGGATGCGTGAAAAGAGTCCCATGAGCGTTGTCGGCGTTCCGTTCTAGTCCAGCAGGTCCTCGTAGAGCACCGTGGAGATGTAGCGTTCCCCGAAACTGGGCATGATCACCACGATGGTCTTGCCGGCGTTTTCGGGCCGTTTCGCCTGTTCGAGGGCGGCCCAGACGGCGGCCCCGCCCGAGATGCCGGCCAGGATGCCCTCGTCGGTGGCGAGGCGGCGCGCGGTGGCGAGCGAGTCGGCCAGCGTCACGTCGGTGACCGAATCGTAGACGCCGCGGTCGAGTACCGCGGGGACGAAGTTGGCGCCGATGCCCTGGATCTTGTGAGGGCCGGGCTTGCCGCCGGTGAGGATGGGGGAGTCGATCGGCTCGACGCCGACGACGACAATCTCGGGCTTGCGTTCCTTGAGCAGCTGCCCCGCGCCGGAAATTGTTCCACCGGTGCCGATGCCGGCCACGAGAATGTCGACGGCGCCGTCGGTGTCGTCCCAGATCTCCACGCCGGTGGTCGCGCGGTGGATGGCCGGGTTGGCCGGGTTGTCGAACTGACGCGCCATAATGGCGCCCGGCGTGTTCGCGACGATCTCCTTCGCACGCTCGATCGCGCCGCTCATGCCGTCGGGACCCGGCGTCAGCACGAGCTCGGCGCCGTACGCGCGCATGAGCACGCGGCGCTCCATGCTGGCCGACTCCGGCATCGTGAGAATGACGCGATAGCCACGGGCGGCGCCGACCATGGCCAGGGCGATGCCCGTGTTGCCGCTGGTGCTCTCGACGATGGTGCCGCCGGGCGCGAGCTCGCCCGAGGCCTCGGCGGCGTCGACGATGGCGATTCCGATGCGGTCCTTCACGCTGCCGGAGGGGTTGTAGAACTCGAGCTTCGCGAGCACGGCGGCGGCCGCGCCATCCGTGATCCGATTGAGCCTGACCAACGGGGTGCCACCTACGGCACCGGTGATGTCTGAGTAGATCTTTGCGGTCACGGAGGGCGCCTTTCACTCGGGTTCTGCGATCTCGCTTAGCCTAGGCGGTTGCGCCCGCGAGTTCCCTGCCTTCCAGTGTGTGTGACACTGGCGGGGTGACTGTGACACCCGCCGATTCTGCCGTTCCGCCCACCGTCGAGGCGATGCGTGAGCACGCGATCGACATTCTCTCCCGCGCCGGCATCGTCGACGCCGACGTCGACGCCGACCTTCTCATCGGCCATGTGCTCGGGCAGAGCCGCGGCCAGGTGCAGGCGGCCGTGATCAGGGGCACACCCCTGGCCGGCGCGGATGCCGCCGCGATCCTCGAACTGCTCGGCCGCCGCGCCCAGCGCGAGCCGCTCCAGCACATCACCGGACGGGCGCCGTTCCGCTCCCTCGAACTGCATGTCGGCGCGGGTGTGTTCATTCCGAGGCCGGAGACCGAGCAGGTGGCGCAGTTCGCCATCGACGCCCTCCGCTCCCTGCCTGACCCGGAACCGATCGGTGTCGACCTCGGCACGGGCAGCGGCGCGATTGCGCTGGCCCTTGCCGTCGAGGTGCCCAACGCCCGAATCTGGGCTGTGGAGAACTCGCCGGACGCGTTCCCCTGGACCACCCGCAACTTCGAGCACGTCGGCGCCGCCAACGCCACGCTCGTGTTCGGCGACCTCGCCGAGGCACTGCCGGAACTCAACGGGACCGTGGCCGTGGTCATCTCGAACCCGCCCTACATCCCGGCCGACGCCGTCCCGCGCGACCCCGAGGTGCGCCTGTTCGACCCGGCCCATGCCCTGTACGGCGGCGCGGACGGGCTGGATGTCGTGCGGCACGTGTCCCGCACTGCCCTGCGGCTGCTGCGCCCCGGCGGGGTTCTCGTGATCGAGCACGGCGAGCTGCAGGGCGCCGAGATTCGTAATCTCCTGGTGCACGACGGCTGGCGCGCCCCGGCCACGCACCGTGACTACACGACCCGCGACCGGGCTACCACCGCGCTGCGCCCCTGACCAGAGCGTGGCCGCCAAGCGGGCTGCACTAGAATCGACCCCAATGACACGCATCTATGACTGCTCGGTCGACACGGAATTCACGACCGGCATGAGACTCGCACGCTCGGCCATCGGCCGCGGTGCGCTCGTCGTCATCCCCACCGACACCGTGTACGGCATCGCCGCCGACGCGTTCAGCCCCGAGGCGGTGCAGCGGCTGCTGGATGCGAAGGGTCGCGACCGCCAGTCGCCGCCGCCCGTACTGATCCCGGGCATCCCCACGCTCGACGCCCTCGCCGACAATGTTCCGCAGCCGGTCCGCGACCTCGTTGCAGCGTTCTGGCCGGGCGGGCTGACCGTCGTGCTCAACGCCCAGGCGTCGCTCGTGTGGGACCTCGGCGACACGAGGGGAACCGTGGCCCTGCGCATGCCGAGCGACAAGATCGCCCTCGAACTTCTCTCCGAGACGGGACCGCTTGCCGTGTCATCCGCCAATCGCAGCGGCATGCCCGCCGCGGTCGACGTGCACGGCGCCGAGGAGATGCTGGGCAACAGCGTTTCGGTCTACCTCGACGGGGGAGTGGTCGGCGAGGGCTACGAGGCCATCGGTGAACGCCCCGGCGACACGTCGTCGACGATTGTCGATGCGACCGCATTCGAGACCAACGGCGGCAAGCTGACCATCGTGCGGG
>JBDTAA010000236.1:0-15620 GCA_039924805.1 Cryobacterium sp. | reverse complement strand
CGCCCCGAACAACAACGAGGAGATCTGAGATGCCCAGCACAACGACGCCGGAAGACCGCTCGGCTCTCAGGCGGCTGGCTGCACTCATAGCCGCCGGCGCCGTCCTGGCGTCGCTGCTCGTGCCGAGCGCCGCGAACGCGGCGCTGCCCGCACCCGACGGCCTGACCGCCGCGACCGCGGCCGCGTCCTGCTGGGAGGTCAAACAGGTCACCCCGGCAGCGCCGAGCGGCGTGTACTGGCTGGTGACTCCCGCATTGGGTGCCCCGGAGCAGTTCTACTGCGACCAGTCGACGAGCGGAGGGGGCTGGGTGCTCGTCGGGCGAGGACGGGAGGGCTGGTCCGTTTCGAACGAAGGCGCGGGCACCCTGGCCTCCGTGCGCTCCCCGATCACCGGGACTGGCGCGTTCTCCCCGCAGCAGCTGTCTGCTCGGGTGATCGGGGCGCTGCTCAACGGCGCTGCCGTGAGTTCCTTGCCGGACGGGGTCCGGCTCCGCCGCGCCACCAACACGGACGGGACCAGCTGGCAGGAGGCGACCTTCACGTTTTCATCACCGCGCGTTGACTGGTCGTGGGCGTTCGACAACGAGCAGCGCGTCGGCGCGTGGAAGATCGGCGCCGCGACCGGCACCGGGGGGATGACGTGGGGATTCGGGTCCGGAGACGGACTGGAGCGGATCGAAGCTATCGCCCGCCAGCCTCAGGGCTGGCAGGCCGGCTTCGGCTTCGGCAGCGCCTCACGCGGCACGACCTCGTCGACGAGCTACCTGTGGGCACCGAGCACGACAGCACCCAACCCCCGTCCATTCACGCAGATGTACCTGCGACCAAAGCTCCTGAGCTCCGGCGTTTTCTCAACTATCCCCGACACCGGAACGGCGAAGGTCCAGATTGCCCCGGTCGCGGAGAGCATGGCCCTCCCGACGGCCTGGGGCGTCAACGGCCTCGGCGCGGGCCCCTCCACCCTCATCGAGGGCAGCAACGAGGTCTCCGCCTTCGCGGAGGGAAACGGAATCGTCTACGTGGGCGGCAACTTCCTCACCGTGCAGCGCACCTCGACCGGAGCCGGCGCGGTCGCCCAGCCCTACCTCGCCGCCTTCGACGTTCAGACCGGTGAGCTCGTCCCGTCCTTTCGTCCGGTCTTCGACAACCAGATCAAGTCCCTGGCGGTGCTGCCCAATGGCAGGCTCGCCGTCGGTGGCTACTTCACCAACGTGAACGGGGCCGCGAGACCGGGGTTTGTCGTGCTCAATCCGGCGACAGGCGCGACCGACGCCGGCTATTCCACACGCGTGTACAACAACATCAGCGGCGGCGTTCTGGCCATACGCTCGCTCGACGTTCAGGGCAACTGGCTCTACCTCGGCGGCGGCTTCACCCACATGACCGGTGGGACCGCGACCGCGCAGACGTACATGCGGGCGGGCGGCCGAATCTCGGTCACGAATGGCACACCGGATGCGACCTGGAATCCCGAATTCAATGGGACCGTAATCTCGGTGGACGCGTCGGCCAAGGGCGACCGGGCATACTTCGCCGGCTACTTCACGACGTCGAAGACCACGCCCGCGGTCAAAGCCGCGGTGATCGGGACCGCGAGCGCCACTGTGACCCCGTGGACCGTCGACTTCTCGTCGCCCACCAACTACCAACAGACGGTCAAGGAGGTCGGCGGTAAAGTGTGGCTGGGCGGCTCCAACCACATGTTGTTCAGCTACGACCGAGCCACGATGACGGAGCTCAGCACGAATATCACCAAAGTGGGTGGCGACTTCCAGGCGATTTCCAGTGACGGCTCTGTCGTGTACGCAGGGTGCCACTGCTTCTACGCCAATTACTCAGGGGCGAAGAAGTATCCAGTGATTGGCACCGCATGGACGCAGGCGTCGCCGATCAACAGCGCCGGAGCCTGGGATAACGCAACCGGGAAGTACATTCCGCAGTTCAGTCCCATGCTGAGCCAGAGGGAGGGTGCCGGCGCCTGGGCACTGTTCAACGATTCGACGGGTACCACGTGGTTCGGCGGCGACTTCACCAAGTCCGTCAGGGGCGGTTTCGTGTCCCAGTGGTCGGGCGGATTCGTGCGATTCGCGCGCAACGACGCCCAGGCGCCGACCACCCCGTCGGCCCTCACCGCCACCGCGACGGCCCAGGGCGACGCCCTGAGCTGGGGCGGTTCGACCGACAACCGTGGTTCGGTCAGCTACCAGGTGCTGCGGAATGACCGTGTGATCGCCAGCACAACCGGGCGAACGGCCACGGTCCCGATTGCGCCTGCCGGCACGAAGTACTTCGTGCGTGCGGTGGATCCGTCCGGCAACTGGTCGGCGAGTACAGCGGCCGTAACCGCCAGCACGGTCGCCCCGCCGCCGGATCCGAACAACACCACGCTGATCGCCGCGGGGAGTTCGTGGAGTTACTACTACTCGGCGACCGACCCGGCTCCCGGCTGGCAGGCGCCCGGTTACACCGCGGCCGGCTGGGCAACGGGAGCGGCTCCCCTCGGCTGGGGCCACGCCACCCTCGGCACGACGTTGACCGCAGCAGATCCCAAGCCGCTCACGTCGTATTACCGCACGTCGTTCACCGTCCTTGACGCCAGCGCGATCGCTTCGGTTGCGCTCACCACACGAGCCGACGACGGGATCGTCGTCTACGTGAACGGCAAGGAAGTGCTGCGCAAGAACATCGCCGACGTCATCGTGACATCGGGGACGTACGCGACCACGGCTGTTTCGGCAGCCAACGCGGTGGCCAATCCCGTGAGCGTGACCGTCCCCGGCTCGGCGTTCGTGACCGGCGCCAACGTGATCACGGCCGAGGTCCACTCTGACTATCGGGCCACGCCCAGCCACAGCTTCGAGTTGGGCGCCGAGGCGACCTTCGGCACCCAACCGGAGCCCGCCCCCGCGCCGGACCCCGGCCCGGGTCCCGCGCCGGATCCCGCCGGCACGGTGATGGTTGCCCCGGCGTCGACCTGGTCGTACTACTTCGACGCGAACGACCCCGCACCGGGGTGGCAGGCCCCCGCTTACGCCGCGGCGGGCTGGGCGACCGGCGCCGCTCCCCTCGGCTGGGGTCACGCCGAACTCGGCACGACGTTGACCGCGGCCAATCCCAAACCGCTCACGTCGTATTACCGCAAATCATTCACCGTCTCGGATGCCACCACCATCGCGTCGGTTGCGCTGACCACGCGCGCCGACGACGGGATCGTCGTGTACGTGAACGGGAATGAAGTGCTTCGCAAGAACATCGCCGACGCTACCGTCACATCCGGGACGTACGCGACAGAATCCATTTCGGCAACGAAGGTGCTGGCCAATCCCGTGACCGTCACGGTCCCCGGCTCTGCATTCGTGACCGGCGCCAACGTGATCACGGCCGAGGTCCATTCGGGGTATCGTGCCACGCCCAGCCACAGCTTCGAGTTGGGAGCCGAGGCAACGTTGGGCACCCAGCCGGAACCGACCCCAGGGGCAGACCCGATTCCGGAACCGGGCTCGGTTCCCGCCGGCACGGTGATGGTTGCTCCCGCTTCGACCTGGTCGTACTACTACGAGGCGACCGACCCGTCCCCTGAATGGAACACGACCGGATTCGACCTCTCGCCCTGGAAGACCGGGCGCGCCCCTCTTGGATGGGGACAGGCCTCCATCGGAACGACGCTGGCCGCGACGGATCCAAAGCCGCTCACGTCGTATTACCGGCGCTCGTTCACCGTCGAGGATCCGGCCAGGATCAGCTCGCTCGAGTTCACCACGCGCGCGGACGACGGGATCGTCCTGTACCTCAACGGCGCAGAGCTCACGCGGGCCAATCTACCCGCCGGCCCGGTGACATCCGGCACCTACGCGACGATCTCGCCGTCGGTCAGGAACCCGTCGGACCCGGTTGTCGTGCAGGTGCCGGGCTCGTCGCTGCTGGCCGGCACAAACGTGATTACCGCGGAGGTCCACTCGGGGTATCGCGCCACACCGAGTCACAGCTTTGAGCTGTCTGCCATCGTGACGTAGACGTGCAAAAGAGAGGGTGGACCGATGACTGTATACGCTTCTGCGCGTCACGGGCCGCGGCCCGGCGCAGCCCCGCGCAGCTTCCGCGCCGCGATGAGGGGACTCGACTCGGCCCAGAAGCCGGGCAACGGAGTGCCGGCGTACACCCGCTGGGTCAATCGGCGCCTCGCGCGCTTCGCCGCGGCCGCCGCGTACGCCGCCGGCTGGTCGCCGAACACCGTCACGGCGGCGTCCGCCGTGCTGTCCTTCGCCGCACTGTGGATGATGGTCGCCGTCCCGCAGACCGCCCCGCTGGGGATTGCCGTCGGCTGTCTGCTCGCCGCTGGGTATGTGCTGGATTCGGCCGACGGGCAGGTGGCGCGTCTGGGTCGTCGAAGCAGCCTGGCCGGCGAGTGGCTCGACCACGTTGTCGACGCGGTCCGCACCCCCGCGCTGCACCTGGCCGTTCTGATCGGACTGTACGCCGTGCCCGGCATGGGAATGTGGCCGCTCATGATTGCGCTCGGCTATTGCCTGATCAGCGTCGGCGAATTCATGAGCCAGATCCTGGCCGAGCAGCTGTCCGGTCGAAACGAACCCGCAACGGCCTCGGCGGGCGTCCTGAAGTCGTTCATCCTGCTCCCCACCGACAATGGAACGCTGTGCTGGATCTTCCTGCTCTGGGGCATGCCGAGCGTGTTCGTCTGGGTCTACGGCGCGATGTTCCTTCTTAATGCCGTACACACCGCGATCTCGATGCGACGCAAGTACGTTCGACTCACCTCGCTCAGTCAGTCGTAATCATCGCGGTGAGCGAATCAGAGCCCGGCGTCGCTCGGAGTGAACGTGTCGCAGCCCCCCGCGCCCTGCTCGAAACCGGTCATGAACCAGCGTTGGCGCTGCTCACTCGAGCCGTGAGTCCACCCCTCCGGGTTCACCTGGCCCTGGGTCGCTTGCTGGATGCGGTCGTCGCCGACGGCGGATGCCGCGCTGAGGGCGTCGCGGACCTGCGCCTGCGTGATCGGCTTGAGGAACGGGACCCCGCTCGCATCCGTCGTCGACGACGCGGATGCCGCCCAGGAGCCGGCGTAGCAATCGGCCTGCAGCTCCACGCGCACCGCGTTGGATCCGGCGCCGGTCTGGCCGTCCCGGGACCTCTCCAGCGTGCCGGTGATGTTCTGGATGTGGTGGCCCCACTCGTGCGCGACGACGTACATCTCGGCGAGTGGCCCGCCGGAGGAGCCGAACCGAGTGCGCAGTTCGTCGAAGAAGGCCGTGTCGATGTAGATCGTGGCGTCGGGCGGGCAATAGAACGGGCCGGTCGCGCTCGTCGCACCGCCGCAGCCGGTGCCGGTGCTGCCCGTAAACAACGAGAGGTCCTGCGGCGACTGGTAGTCGGCGCCGAGCGCGGGCAGTTCGCCGGCCCAATATGCCTCCAGCGATGCCGCGGCGCCCTTCATCCGGCAGTCGATGTCGGCGTTCGCGTCGGCACCCGTCTGGCAGTTCTCGAGGGACGTACCCGGGGACTGGGGGCCGCCGCCGCCGCCCGCGAGCCCGCTCAGGTCGACGCCGAGGAATTGAGAGAGGAGGAACAGGGCGATCGCACCCACCCCGCCGCCCACGGCGATGCCGGTGTTGCGTCCGCGCTTGCTGGCCCTGCCGCCACCGATGTTGGCGTCGTCGTTGAACGTCATGGCAATAAGCTACCCCGCGAAACGGTCGGTCGCCTCGATGATGGCGTCAAGGTTTCCGGGCTCGTCGAACGCATGGCCGGCATCCGGGATCATGCGGAAATCGGCCTCCGGCCACGTCTGGTGCAGCTCCCAGGCGGTGAACGGCGGAGTGCACATGTCGTACCGGCCCTGCACGATGACGCCGGGGATGTCATGGAGCCTGGCCGCGTTCCGGATCAGCTGGTTCGGTTCGAACCAGCCCCCGTGCGTGAAGTAGTGGTTCTCGATCCGTGCGAACGCGACCGCGAAGGCGGGCTCGGTGAACTTCGCGATTGTTTCCTGCTGCTGCAGCAGCGTGATGGTGGATGACTCCCACTTCGACCAGGCGATCCCGGCTCGTTCGCGCACCTCCCGGTCGGGGTCGTTCAGGAGCCGGCCATAGGCCTTGATCAGGTGCCCGCGCTCGTCGAGGGGCACGGGGGCGAGGAATTCCTCCCACAGGTCTGGGTAGATGGCCGCGGCGCCACCCTCGTAGAACCAGTCGAGCTCGACCGGCCGCAGCGTGAAGATGCCACGAACGACGAGTTCCGTGACGTGCTCGGCGTGGGTCTGCGCGTAGGCCAAAGCGAGCGCGCTACCCCAGGATCCGCCGCATACCAGCCAGCTGTCGATGCCGAGGTGTTTGCGCAGCTCCTCGAGGTCGGCCACGAGGTGCCAGGTGGTGTTCGTCGCAAGGTCGACGTCCGGCTCGCTCGCGTGCGGGGTGCTTTGGCCGCAACCGCGCTGGTCGAAGAGGATGATCCGGTACTTCTCCGGGTCGAAGACGCGGCGCTGCTTGGGGCTCGACGCCCCGCCCGGTCCGCCGTGCAGGTAGACGGCCGGTTTGCCGTCCGGATTGCCGGAGGCTTCCCAGTAGAGGGTCTGGCCGTCTCCGACGTCGAGCATGCCGGATTCGTACGGTTCGATGTCGGGATAGAACTCTCGCATGCCCAGAGCCTATTCGCCACGGAGCAGATCTGGGGGCCAGCCCCCTGCCGGAGTACCATTCCGTGTATGCGACTGGTGCAGGTGGCGCAGCGGGCTGTTGACCTTGAGCGGGCGACCGCGTTCTACTCGCGGCTCCTCGGCTCCGGGCCAACGGGGGTGTTCGACCCGGCTGGACTCGTGTTCTTCAACCTCGACGGGGTGCGCCTGCTCCTGGACCGGGGCGCGCCGTCCGCCGTCATCTACCTGCAGGTCCCCGATGTCGATGCGGCCCTGGCCGGGCTCCGCGCCGCCGGGGAGGAGATCATCGCCGAACCGGTTCGAATCTTCCGGCACGGCGACGACAGCCTCGGACCGGCGGGCGCCGACGAATTCATGGCGTTCGTCAGGGACAGCGAGGGGAACACGCTCGGGCTGGTTGAGCAGAGGACCGGCGAGAACACTCCCGTGGCTTCGTCCCCTTCGTAGTGTTCCCTGCGTCCTAGGCGTCGCGGCGTTTGAGGAGCGCCGCAGCACCGGCCAGGCTCACAACCAGCCAACCGAGAACAACGAGCAGTCCCTGCCAGGGCTCCATGACCGCGATGTCTCCGGCGGTCATCATGGTGGCACCCGCGTTGGAGATCAGGTACGGCACCAGTTCGCTCGCCCAGGCAGCCGGAATCATCGACAGCACGATCGGCACGAGGAGCAGCAGCCCGAGCGTCACGGCGATCCCGCCCGCGCTGCTGCGAAGAATTGTTCCCACGCCGAGGGCGAAGACTGCAACCAGGCCGAGGTACAGGGCCCCGAAGAGCAGCGGCCCAATCACGGCACCGTCAAGCAGGTTTGCGTGGATCCCCTTGCCGGCCAGGATCGGCACGGCGACGAGGAACGATCCGATCGTGGCCACCGCCCCGATCACGAACGTGGCCGTGAAGAGCACGACCGCCTTCGCCCAGAGCGCGGGCAGCCGACGCGGGACCGCGGTGAGCGTCGACGTGATCATGCCGGTGGAGTACTCCCCCGTCACCACAAGCACGCCGAGCACACCAACAACCAGCTGGCCGAAGAACACGCCGAAGGTGGATGCCAGTACGACGAAGGTCGCCTGCGCGTCGGCCGGCATCTGGAGGTCGCTCTGTTGACCCATGGCGAGGGACATGATCGCAGCCATACCCAGGGAAATGACCACCACGGTGGCGTAGGACCACGGCGTGGAGCGGACGGAACGTAGCTTGATCCACTCGGAGCGGAGGACGCCGGCGAAGGTCAACCCGGAGGCCGCCTGGAGCGTGCCTGCCGGGGAGGGCGTCGTCTGGGACGGTGTCATGGTGCTCATCGTGCGGTCTCCTGCAGTTCGGGCGCGTGGGGATCCGGGGAGTCGGCCGTTTTGTACTCCACCTCGCCCTGGGTGAGGGTCATGTACGCCTCTTCGAGGGAAGCGGAGATCGGGGTGAGTTCATGCAGCACGATGCCGGCGCCGGCTGCCCGCTCGCCGATCTCCTCCGCGGAGAAGCCGACGACCTCGATGATGTCCTGCTCGACGTCGGTGACGGTGACATCCGGCCGGGCGAGCAGGGCGGCCAGGTGGGCGGAGTGCGGGCTGCGCACCCGGACGGCGCTGCGCGGGGAGGCGCCAACGATGTCGGCCACCGGGGCATCCGCGATCACACGACCTCGGCCGAGCACGATGAGGTGGTCGGCGGTGAGCGCCATCTCGCTCATCAGGTGCGAGGAGAGCAGCACGGTGCGGCCCTCTGCCGCGAAGTGTCGGACGAGACGGCGCACCCACTGCACACCCTCGGGGTCGAGGCCGTTGATCGGTTCGTCGAGAATGAGCGTCGCTGGATCGCCGAGGAGCGCCGCCGCGATGCCCAGGCGCTGCCCCATGCCGAGGGAGAATCCGCCCACCCGCTTGCGGGCCACCGACTTGAGGCCGGTCAGCTCAATGACCTCCCGCACGCGGCTGGCCGAAATGCCGTGCGTGGCGGCCATCGCCAACAGGTGGTTGTAGGCGGATCGACCCGTGTGCACCGCCTTGGCATCGAGGAGCACTCCCACCTCGCGGAGCGGGGCGGCATGCTCACGGTAGTGCTTGCCGTTCACCGTGACCGAGCCCGCGCTGGGGCGGCTCAGCCCGACGATCATGCGCATGGTCGTGGATTTTCCTGCGCCGTTCGGTCCGAGGAAGCCGGTGACCTTGCCCGACTGCACCGTGAAGTCGACCGCATCGACCGCCGTCTTGGTTCCGTACTGCTTGGTCAGGGATTGTGCCTGGATCATCGCTATCCTTGATCGTCTCTTCGTGGGGCGGTGGGTACGGGTGGCGCGGCACTGGTGCCGCTGACCCGCATAGACCCTAGCGTCCCAGGCCGGACGCCAGCCGACCGCGGGCCGGCTACGGCCGGCACCCCGGGTCGCAGCGCAGACCCCGCGGCTACTTCTTCTTCTTCGTGGACTTCTCCTTCGCCGGTGCGGCGCCGCTGTCGCGGAGGTTTCGGTAGTACGCGCGCGCCTCGTTCTGGCGCTCGCGTTCGATCCCGCTGGCGATCGGCGCACGCAGGTGCTCCTGGCTGTAGCCGAACGCGTCGACGAGGTCCTGAGCGTGCGGGCGCAAGCGGGCGATGATGCGGTCGATGTAGGCCGTGACCGACTGGGCACGCTGCCCGGACAACCGACCGTTGATGAGGTACCAGGCCAGGTTCTTCTCGATCAGGCCGAGGCCGAACAGGTCGCGGAGCCAGGTAAGGGCCTGTCTGGTGCCCGCGTGCTCCATGGTCTCGACGGCGCGGGTGAACGCCTCCCACTGCAGAAGCTCGCCATGGGCGCGGGCCGCTTCGATCAGCTCGTTCTGGTGCGAGTTGAACAGGTCCGCGGCCTGCTTCCGGGGCAGCTTGTTCGCCGAGCGGAGTTTCGCCGCGGCATCCGCGATCATGGTTTCGACCCGATCGGTGAGCAACTCCCTCTGCACGTTCGTGTCGCGTAGCTGCCCGACGGAGCGCGCGGTCGAGCCAAAGTCGGCGACGGTCTGCGCCAGGGTGCGGAGGCCGGTGCCGTGGTACGCCACGTCGGCTGCCTGCTGCACGACGTAGCGGGCGAGCGCGCCGAAGTCGGCCCCGGCGAACTTCTTGCTGTAGTCGGTGAGGAGTCGTTTTGCCACGAGCTGCAGCAGGACGTTGTTGTCGCCTTCGAAGGTCGTGTACACGTCGAGGTCGGCCCGCAGCCCGACCAGCCGGTTCGCGGCCATGAATCCGGAGCCGCCGCAGGCCTCGCGCGACTCCTGCAGGGTGTCCAGCGCGTGCCAGGTCGACAGCGGTTTGAGCACGGCGGCGAGTGTTTCGAGGTCCTGCCGGTCGTCGTCGGTGTCGGCCTTGCCGCTGAAGACGGCGTCGAACTTGACGAGGAACTCGTCGTGCGCGAAGGTCTGGGCGTAGGTGGTCGCCAGACGCGGCAGCAGCCGCCGTTGGTGTCGCTGGTAGTCGAGGATGACCTCCTCGTCGGTGTCGCTTCCGGCCGTGAACTGTCTGCGCTGGCCGCCGTACGTGACGGCGATGGTGAGCGCGAGCGCCGCCGCCTGGGTCGCGGCGCCGTCGAGGGACACCCGCCCCTGCACGAGCGTGCCGAGCATGGTGAAGAAGCGGCGGCCCGGGCTGTCGATCGAGCTTGTGTAGGTGCCGTCCGCGGAAACGTCTCCGTAGCGGTTGAGGAGATTTCCGCGCGGGATGCGCACGTTGGTGAAGTGCAGGCGCCCATTGTCGATCCCGTTGAGGCCGCCCTTGAGGCCGTCATCCTCTCCACCGATGCCGGGCAGGAACGCGCCGTCCTCGCCGCGGATCGGCACGTAGAACGCGTGGACACCGTGGTTCACACCCATCGTGATCAGCTGGGCGAAGACGACGGCGGCGACGCCGTCTTTCGCGGCATTGCCGAGGTATTCCTTCCAGGACGCCCGGAACGGGGTGTGGATAACGAATTCCTCGGTCTCTGGGTCGAACTGCGCCGTGGTGCCGATGCTGGCCACATCAGAGCCGTGCCCGATCTCCGTCATCGCGAAGGCACCGGGAACCTTGAGGCTCATGATGTCTGGGAGCCACGTGTCGTGGTGGGTTTGGGTGCCGAGGTGGAGCACGGCGGCGCCGAAGAGGCCCCACTGCACGCCGCCCTTGATCTGCATGCTGGGGTCGGCGGTGACGAGCTCTTCGAACGCGGCGATGTTGCCGCCCTGGTCGTCGAGCCCGCCGAGGCGCTTGGGGAAGGCGCGGTGCACGTGGCCGAGGTCGGCGAGGATCTGCAGCTGACCAAAGACCCGAGTGCGGTGCTCCTCCATGGACAGCCCTTCGATGCGGTGCATCTCGGGCCGGGCCGTGAGTTCGCGCGCCGCCAGTCGCACATCGGCCCAGGTGCCGAGGAGCGCAAGCTGCAGGGCCGGCAGGTCGATGCTCGGTGCGGTCGGGTCGCCGGCGATCTTGATCGGGCCCGTGTCGACGCTCGAGTCGACTGCAGAGCTGGAACTGGCGGTGGAGCGCTGGGCGGTATCAACCATCATCGGTCCTTCATCTTCACGCGGAACTGGAATTTCGTTCCACGTTAGGGCGGGCCCAGAAACGGCCGAAATCATGCGTGAACGGGCTACAAAGGAGCGCGCGGCACGCGGCGCCCTCGTTGTAGGTTTCCACAGGTCATACTGCCAGGGGACTGACATCGTCCACAAGCGTCGGGGTGGCCGCGATGATGTGGAAGACGTGCCAGTGCCGGGGGCCGAAGGCGGACCCGCCCATGCGGTCGTCTTCGACCAGGCCGTGCACGGTCAGCCCGGAGAGGAGCGACCTCACCTGGGCGCGATCGTGGAAGTTCATGTCCGTGCGGCCGAACCAGGAATCATGCGGACCGAACAGCTCGCCGGCGAGCCAGGCGCTGGGCCTCAGCGAGGAACGGATGCCCGTCCACATGGCGGGGAAGGCCGCCGGGTCGCAAAACGGCAGCGCGAAGCCGGCGTAGACGAGGTCGGCGGCCGGCAACTGATCGATCTCTTCGAACCGGGCGCGACGAAATGTCAGGCGCTCGAGCTCCTCTCGCGCCAGGCCGGACCGGACGCGCTCTTCCGCCGCCGGATCCGCGTCGATCGCGAGCACCCGCCACCCGTTGGCGAGGAGGTAGCGGGTCTCCGTTCCCTCCCCGCAGCCGATGTCGATGGCCGTTCCGGGCGGGAGATCGCCTCGCAGCTCAAGGGTTTCGAGCAACACGGAACGCACGCGTCGACCGGTCTGCGCGTTGTAGTAGCCGGTCCAGTCCATCCCTACTCCGCGGCCGAGCCGGCCGCGACGATCTCGAGGAGCGCCTCACCGTAGGCTTCGAGTTTCTTTGCGCCGATTCCGCTGATGCCGTCGAGGTCGCCGAGGCTCACCGGTCCCGCGGCCGCGACGGCGAGCAGGGTGGCGTCGCCGAAGACGATGTAGGCGGGGACGCCCTGTTCCCTGGCCGCGGCGGAGCGCCAGACACGAAGAGCTTCGAACAGCGACTCCTGGCCGGTGGTGAGGTCGGCGACGCCGGCCCTGGCCGCGCTCTTCGCGGCAGCGGATCGCCGGGCCGGACGATCGGGACGATCCGGTTCGGTGCGGAGCTGCACGGGGCGGGTGCCGGCGAGCACCTCGGCCGACGCATCAGTGAGCGCCAGCGTGCCGTACTCACCCTCGGGCGCGAGAAACCCCTGGGCCAGCAGCTGGCGCACGACGCCGCGCCACTGCTGGTCGCTCAGGTCAGCGCCGATGCCCCAGGTGGCCAGTTGCTCGTGCTTGTGCTGGGTGCTGCGCGGGGTCGTCTTGCCCCGGAGGATGTCGATGAGATGGCCGGCGCCGAAGCGCTGGTTGCGCTCCCGCAGCAGGCGAACGACGGTGGACAGCAGCTTTTGGGCGGGTATCGTCCCGTCCCAGCCGACGGGGGGTTCGATGCAGGTGTCGCAGTTGCCGCAGGGCTCGCTGGGCTGGCCGAAATAGCGCAGCAGATTCACCCGGCGGCAGTGCACGGTTTCGCACAGCGCGAGCATGGCGTCGAGATGGGCGGAGAGTTTGCGGCGGTGGGCCATGTCGCCGGGCGACTGGTCGATCATGCGTCGCAGCTGAACGACGTCCTGCAGGCCGTAGGCGAGCCACGCCGTCGCGGGGGCGCCGTCGCGGCCGGCGCGGCCGGTCTCCTGGTAGTAACCCTCGACCGATTTGGGCAGGTCGATGTGGGCGACGAAACGCACGTCAGGTTTGTCGATTCCCATGCCGAAGGCGATCGTGGCGACGATGACGACGCCCTCCTCGCGCAGGAAGCGTGACTGGGTCCTGGCCCGCAGACCGGCGTCGAGCCCGGCGTGGTACGGCATCGCGTTCACGCCGCTGGCCCGCAGGAACTCCGCCGTTTGCTCGACGGTCTTGCGGCTGAGCGCGTAGACGATGCCGGCGTCGTCGGCGTGCTCGGCGCGGATAAAGGCGAGGAGTTGCTTGCGCACCTCGAGCTTGCTCACGATGCGGTACTGGATATTGGGCCGGTCGAAGCTGGCGACGAAGTGCTCGGCCCGCCCAAGCTGCAGCCGCGTGGTGATTTCCTTGTGGGTGGCGTCCGTGGCCGTGGCCGTGAGCGCGATGCGCGGCACGTCGGGCCAGCGGTCGGCGAGCTCGGACAGGGCGAGGTAGTCGGGCCGGAAATCGTGCCCCCACTGCGACACGCAGTGGGCCTCGTCGATCGCGAAGAGCGCGATGCGGCCGCGGTCGAGGAACCGTTTGGTGGCCTCGGAGGAGAGCCGCTCCGGCGCGACGTAAAGCAGGTCGAGGTTGCCGGCGATGTAGTCGCGTTCGACCTGCCCGCGGGAGGCGGCGTCCTGGCTGGAATTAAGGAATGCTGCCCGCACGCCGACGGCGGTGAGCGCGTCGACCTGGTCCTGCATCAGAGCGATCAGCGGCGAGATGACGATGCCGGTGCCCTCGCGCACGAGCGCGGGAATCTGGTAGCACAGGCTCTTGCCACCGCCGGTGGGCATCAGCACGACCGCGTCGCCGCCGCCGATGAGCTGGTCGATGATTGCGGCCTGCTCGCCGCGGAATGAGTCGTAGCCGAACACGGTGTGCAGCGCCTCGGCGGCGGTCTCGTACTTCACGGTCGCCGCGATCGGCGCCCGCGCCGGCGCTGCCGCGGCGCCCGGTCTGCCCGGCGAGGTTGCCCCGGATGAGCCAATGCCCTGGTCGGAGTAGTTGTCCGGCGGGGGTGGCGCGTCGAAGTCTTCGGGTGGTTCGAACTCGTCAGGATCCCACGGTATTTCGGCGTTCCAACTCACCCGCCAACTCTACCCGGGACCCCTGCTTCTCCCCCGCCCTGAGTGGTTGGAGGGCCCCACGCATTCCCGTCGGGGCTACGGCGTCGGATCCCCGGGCGCCGCCTCCGGCTTCCGCCTTGAGGCGACGAGGAAGGTGACCACGGCGGCCACGGCGACGGCGCCGAGGGCGCCGCCGATCCAGAGCACATCGGAGAGGCTGGCATCGCCAGCGGCGGCCGAGCCGTCTGTCTCCGCCGCGGGGACGCCGGAGCCATACGACACCGTTCCGCCGCAGTCGGGCTTCCCCGGTGCTCCCTCGGCGCGCGGCTCGCCGTCGGCCGGCTGCCAGGTGAAGGAGTACGTTCCCGAAATCGGATGCCCGTCGACGGAGACGGCCTGCCAATCCACCGTGTACGCACCGGGGGCACCGAGTTCGGCCCTGGTTTCAATTGTCGCGCCGACGATGGTGACGCACCCGTCGCCGTAGTGGAGCGGCGCGGCCGCGTCGGCCGGCCCGGTGATCAGCATGAGGCTCTGGATGCCGGCGGTGTTGCCGTCGAGCAGGGCGTCGCTCGTCGTCACCCGGAACACATCCGGCTGCGTCGTAACCACACCGCCGTTGACCGGCGAGTACCCGTCAGGGAGCGGCACGTTGTGCGCCAGCGCCGGGCTCGCCGACCAGCCGACCGCGGCCGCGACCACTCCGGCAGCGAAGAGAATTTTGGCCATCCGGGCCGCGGGACCGATGCGATTCATGGGCGGGGTCCTACGCCGAAAGCCGACGACGAGCGGTAACGGCCAGAACGACACCGACCGCAGCGACCGCGAGACCGCCGACGCCGAGCACGCGGGCGAGTACATCGCCTGAGCCGGCGGCGGTGGCGCCGGCGGCCTCGTGAACATCACTCGCGGTCGCGGTCGTGCCATGCCCGTGGTCATCGCCGGTCGCCCCGGTCACCGTGATGGCCGGTGCGGGGTGCTCCGGCTCCGCCTCGCCGGCGACGGTGGATTCGTCCCACTGCGTCTCACCCTTCTCGCAGGTCTGCGTGACAGGGAATTCGAGGGTCTTGCCGGCGGCATCCGCCGGGATCGGCAGGCTGAGCGCGAACGTGTCGCGCAGCCCGTCCGGCATGGGTGTGACTGCTGTGTAGACGACCGCCGCCGTGCGCGAGGTGACGGCGGCGCCCTCCCCGTCTGCTACCGGGGCCTCGAGGTCGACCTCCTCCTCTGCGACGGTCCAGTTCGGGTTCACGGTGGGGGTGACGCTGACGACTCCCTCCGGGATGCCGATGCGCATCGACGTCGTCGCCGAGCCCTCGCAACCGTGGGGGAGCGCGAACGTGATAACAGAGAACGATCCGGCGGCGGTCTCGCTCGGATCGGCTGAGATGTGGGCGCTGGCCGAGAGCGGCGCCGCGATCGAGAGGAGCGCGCCGGCGGCGAGCGCGGACACGGAGAAAACGGTCGTCTTACGGTTCATGATGGGTTCCTTAAAGTGTGGGATGCAGCGCTTTTCCGATCCCGGAGGGCGGAGGAATGACGTGCGCTGCATGACGACGCGACTGTCGTCAGGCGGCGCGCGCCCCCATCGGCGGACCGCGGTGCCGCATTGAGCCCAGCAGAACCCCGAGGTCGCGGGGAGTGCACACCCGCGCGGTGCTCGGCGCGCACCGAGGAGAGGCCGGCGAAACCGCCACG
>JBDTAA010000235.1:0-5365 GCA_039924805.1 Cryobacterium sp. | reverse complement strand
GTGATGTCCAGGCGCGTTCATTGAGCGGTTCTCCGACGAGGGCCTGGCTGGCCCACGTCACCGACTGGTCGATCCAGCCGAGCGTCGCCGACGTTTCGGCCGCGAGAATCAGTGCCTGGGTGACACGGGCAGCGTGGACGCGGCGCTCATCTTCGGCCCAGGCAGCGAGCAGCTCGTCGCCCAGCAGCGGGCCGACGGCAAGGTCCAGCGCCTGCAGGAGCAGCGGATACGCCTCCGAGGGCGACGCGAGCTGCGCGGCGCGGTACAGGCGGTCGAATTGGTCAAGGTCGACGTCCACGATGTCCCGGTCGATGACATAGCCGCCCGTCGACGTCCGAAGCGGGCCCTCCTTGCCGGCACCCGGTTGGAGGTTGCGGCGCAGCACGCTGACGTAGCTCTCCAGCGACGGGCGAGCCTCGGCGGGTGGACAGCCACCCCAGAGCAGCTCAATCAACCGGTCCTTGGAGACGGGCGTACCGACGTGCAGGAGGAGGATCTCGAGGATCTGGCGCGGCTTGCAGCCGCCCAGCTGTCGAGCGTCCAACACGGTTGTCCCCCTCAGGATCCGCAGGCCGCCGATGATCTGCACCGTCATGCGGGCGGGACCGGCCTCCGATAGGACCACGGTCGCAACTCTCGTCGATTCCATGCTGACCTCTCCTGTCTTGACGAGTCCATGCTGATCGGCGGCGACCGCCCGTCCAAGCCCCACGTGGGGGATGCTCAAGTCCCCAAAGTTGGGGGGGACAGAACGGGCGTTCCGAAGGTTCAGTGGATGCGCTGGAATCGCAGGAGGCGCCCCTAGACGCGGTCCAGGGCGTAGCCCTCCTCACCGTGGACGATGGTGTCGATTCCCGCGAGTTCGTCCTCGCTCTTGATTCGGAAACCGATGCTCTTCTCGATGGCAAAGCCCAGGAGGTAGGCGACGACGAACGAGTACACGAGGACCGAGAACGCGGCGATCGCCTGCACGGCCAGCTGGCCGAGGTCACCGCCGGTGAAGAGGCCGGTGCCCGTGGCGAAGAAACCCAGGTACAGGGTGCCGATGACGCCGCCGATGAGGTGGATGCCGACGACGTCGAGGGAGTCGTCGAAGCCGAGCTTGAACTTCAATTCGATCGCGAGGGCGCACACCGCTCCGGCAATTCCGCCGAGCAGGAGCGCCCAGCCGGGCTCGAGGTTCGCGCAGGCCGGGGTGATGGCGACCAGGCCGGCCACGGCGCCGGAGGCGGCTCCCACCGACGTGGCCTTGCCGTCCTTGAACTTCTCCACGATCATCCAGCCGAGGATCGCGGCCGCCGTGGCTCCGACCGTGTTGACGACGATTATTCCGACGTTTTGGAGCCCGTTCAACCATTCGGCGCCGGCGTTGAAACCGAACCAACCGAACCACAGCACGGCCGCTCCGATGAGCACGAGCGGCACGTTGTGCGGCTTGGTGATGCCCTTCTGAAAGCCAACGCGCTTTCCCAGGACCAGGGCCAGGGCCAGTGCGGCGGCGCCGGCGTTGATGTGGACCGCGGTGCCACCGGCGTAGTCGATCACACCGGGGAGGCCGAGGGTGTCACCGAGTTCCATGATCCAGCCACCGCCCCAGACCCAGGTGGCGACCGGGAAGTAGACCAGCGTGGCCCAGATGCCCGCGAAGATCATCCAGGAGCCGAACTTCGCCCGGTCGGCGACGGCGCCCGAGATCAGGGCGACCGTGATGATGGCGAAGGTTGCGCCGTAGGTTGCCCCGAGGAGATCGGTGTTGCCCGTCGCCCCAGAGGCCAGTGCGCCGAGTCCGAAGTCAGAGAACGGGTTCCCCGCGAACTGCAGCGGGCCGTCCACCGCGCTCATGTTGTATCCGTACAGGATCCACAACACGCTGATCAATCCCAGCGCGCCGAAACTCATCATCATCATGCTGACGACGCTCTTGGCCTTCACCAGTCCGCCGTAGAAGAACGCGACGCCCGGTGTCATGAACAGCACCAGTGCGGTGGCCGTGATTCCCCATGCAATGCTTCCAGTGTCCATAGCCTGTCCTCACACCTCTCGAATGTTTGAGTGTGTACCGCGAGGTTGGCAAAGATGAACGCGGGTTGTCGGCGATCGGGTCTCGGGTACCCCCTCAGTCTGTGACGGCAAGATTTCGGCCGGTGCACCGACGTGTTTCGGGCCGGTTACGCGACATGGGGGTACGTAAAAACCGTGTTTCGCGCGACTAGCCAGCGTGGGGCGGCAGCTCCCCCGTGGTCAGCGCGACCATGCGGGACTGAGAGCGCAGGTATTTCTTGCGGTATCCACCGCTGAGCATCTCGGCGTCGAACACCTCCCCGAGCGGGAGGCCGCTGGCGACGATGGGGATTTCCGCGTCATAGACGCGGTCGATGAAGGCCACGAGTCGCAGGGCATCCGTCTGGTCGGTGAGCAGGTACACGTCGGTGAGCGCGATGAGGTCGACGGCGCCGATCATCTTGATGTACTTCGACGGGTGCACGGTGCCGAGGTGGCGGATCAGGGAGCCGAAGTCATCCGCGGTGACCCTGGTACCGCGTTCGAGCAGCGTTCCGACCATGTGCGTGAGCGACTCGGTCGGCACCGCGACGGCATTGCCTGCCGTGTCTCGGCGGCGATAGTCGAGGCCGTCGATCCGGACGGTTTCAAAATTCGCCGACATGGCCTGGATCTCGCGCAGGAAGTCCTGGGCTGCGAACCGGCCCTCCCCGAGGGAGTTCGGGGGTGTGTTCGATGTCGCCGCAACCCTGGTGCCGCTCGCCACGAGTTCGCCGAGCAGGCGCGTCATGACCATGGTGTCGCCCGGATCGTCAAGTTCGAACTCGTCGATGCAGATGAGTCGTGCGCCCTGGAGCTGTTTGACCGTATTCGCGTAGCCGAGTGCCCCGACGAGCGCGGTGTACTCGATGAATGTGCCGAAATACTTGGGGCCGGGCGCGGTGTGCCAGAGGGCGGCCAACAGGTGGGTCTTGCCGACGCCGAATCCGCCGTCGAGGTAGATCCCGGGCTGCTCAGAGGTGGGCTTGCGGGTGCGGGAGAAGAATCCGCTCGGGCGCTGGGCGCGCCAGGCCTCGGCGAACGCGTTCAATCGGGCGACGGCGTCGAGCTGGGACGGAAAATTCAGGTCGGGGCGGTACGACTCGAACGACGCGTGTTCGAACTGGGGAGGCGGAACCAATTCGGCCACGATCTCGGCCCCGGTAATACTCGGGGAACGGTCAATGAGTCGAAGCGCCTGCTGCTGCGCCGCTGGGGCCATGGGGGAACACCGTTTCTCAGTCGAGGGATTTGTGAGTCGAGGGGCGGCCGTGCGGATGCGGTCACCTCCCACACCGCGTAGATTTGACGTTGTGGGCAGGTGACAAGCCTAATCCGCACGCAATCCGTTCCCGCGACGCCCACCCGCGTCGAAGCCATCGCCCTCCCGGAGGTCCTCCATGTCCGTTGAACTCGATCCGTCCGCCAAGTTCACCGCGTACGCGCATCCGGAGCGCCTCGTGTCGACCGAGTGGCTGCAGGAGAACCTCGCCACGCCGGGGCTCGTCATCGTCGAATCGGACGAAGACGTGTTGCTCTTCGAAACCGGCCACATTCCGGGAGCGGTCAAGATCGACTGGCATACCGACCTCAACGACCCGGTCGAGCGCGACTTCATCGGCAGCGAGGCCTTCGCGGCCATGCTCGGCTCGAAGGGCATCACCCGCGACACCACGATCGTTGTCTACGGCGACAAGAGCAACTGGTGGGCCGCGTACGCCCTGTGGGTGTTCACCCTGTTCGGCCACGAGGACGTGCGACTGCTCGACGGCGGCCGCGACAAGTGGATCGCCGAGGACCGCGAAGTAACCACGGCGCCCCCGGTCGTCGTCCCGGTCGCGTACCCGGTGGTCCCGCGCAACGACAGCCCGATCCGGGCCTTCAAGGACGACGTGCTCGCCCACTTCGGGAACCCGCTGATCGACGTGCGCTCCCCCGAGGAGTACACCGGTGAGCGAACCCACATGCCGGCGTACCCGGAGGAGGGCGCACTCCGCGCCGGACACATCCCCTCGGCCGTTTCGGTTCCGTGGGCCCGTGCCGCCGCTCCCGACGCCACCTTCAGGACCCGCGAGGAGCTGGACGCCCTGTACCTGGGCGAGGCCGGCCTCACCGATGACGACAACGTCATCGCCTACTGCCGCATCGGCGAGCGGTCGAGCCACACCTGGTTCGTGCTCACCCACCTGCTCGGCCTCCGGGGAGTTCGCAACTACGACGGATCCTGGACCGAGTGGGGCAACGCGATTCGCGTTCCGATCGCCCTCGGCGCCGAGCCGGGCGACGCTCCGAAGCCACGCTGATGGGCACCACGGAACTGCCGGAACAGCTCACCGAGATCAGGGACGAGTTCCTCGAGCTCGAGGAGAAGGACCGCCTGCTGCTGCTGCTCGAGTTCGCCAACGAGCTGCCCGATCTGCCCGCGCGTTTCCAAGACCACCCCGACCTGCTTGAGCGAGTGGTCGAGTGCCAGTCACCGGTGTACATCTTCGTGGAGGTGGACGAGGCCGGCGCAGTTCACCTGCACGCCACGGCGCCCCGCGAATCGCCGACGACCCGCGGCTTCGTGTCGATCATCGCCCAGGGCGTCGAGGGGCTCACCATGGAGCAGGCGCTGGCCGTGCCAGACGACTTCCCGAACTCGCTCGGGCTCACCCGAGCGGTCTCTCCCCTGCGGCTCCGCGGAATGACGGCCATGCTCGCCCGCACGAAGCGCCAGCTGCGCGCGCTGGCCGCTGCGTGACCCTCACCCGGATCTTCCCGCCGGCCGACGGCGCGAGTGGCGCAGGGAGTAACGCAGGGAGTGTGGACGGGAGTGTTGCAGGGAGTGTTGACGGCATGGATGCGGCGAGCCGCGTCTGGCTCCTGCAGCGCTACGCCCGGACCGAGCCGGCGTTTCTCCGCGTCAACATGATCGCCAGCCTCAACGGCAGCGCGACGGGGGACGACGGAACGTCGAACACGCTGAGCAGCCGGCTCGACCGGCGGATCCTGGGCGTGATCCGGGAACTGTGCGACGTCGTCCTTGTCGGCGCCGCCAGCGTGCGCACCGAAGGGTACGTCGTCCCCGCCAAAGCGGCCCTGGCCGTGGTAACCGCCAGCGGAGACCTCAGCGGGCACCGCCTTGACGCGAGGCCCGTCCGGGACGCCGGCGCCCAGCCGGTGCTCATCCTGTGCGCCAGGAGCAACCTCGCCCGCGCCGAGGATACGGCCGGCGGCCACGCGACGATTCTGCCCCTCGACGACGAGGCCGGGGACATCCCCGTCGCGACCATCGTTCGCGCCCTGACGGAGCGGGG
Source organism: Cryobacterium sp. (assembly GCA_039924805.1). Lineage (GTDB taxonomy): Bacteria > Actinomycetota > Actinomycetes > Actinomycetales > Microbacteriaceae > Cryobacterium. The sequence goes on along the minus strand of JBDTAA010000235.1, from coordinate 26 downwards.
CCTCACCCGGATCGTCTGCGAGGGGG
>JBDTAA010000234.1:0-5220 GCA_039924805.1 Cryobacterium sp. | reverse complement strand
ATTTCCTGCGCCCCGGCGACGTGAACCAGCCCATCACCTTCTCGGTGGATCGGATTCACGACGGCCGGTCCTTCTCGACCCGGCGCACGCAGTGCTACCAGAACGGCATGCCGATCTTGTCGATGATCGCGTCCTTCCAGGACGGGGACGACGGGCTCGCGCACCAGATCGACATGCCGACGGATGTCCCGGAGCCTGAGTCGCTGCCGTCAGCCGAGGAGACCCTGGGCCACCTCGACCACTCCGTTGCCAGGTATTGGGCCAATGAGCGCCCCTTCGACATGCGCCACATTCCCTCGCCGATCTACCTCACGGTGGACGGTGCGCGCACCGGACGCCAGGGCGTGTGGATGAAGTCCATGGGCCCGATGCCGGACGACCCGGACCTGCACCGGGCCGCCCTCGCCTACGCGAGCGACTACTCGATCATGGAGCCCGTGCTTCGCCGCCACGGCCTCCCCTGGGCCACCCCCGGCCTCAAGGTCGCCAGCCTCGACCACGCCATGTGGTGGCACCGGTTCGGCCGGGTGGACGAATGGCTGCTCTACCTGCAGGATTCCCCAACGGCCCAGGGCGGCCGGGGCCTGTCCACGGGAAGCATCTACAGCCGGGATGGCGCTCTCCTGGCGACCGTCGCCCAGGAGGGTATGGTTCGCCTGCCCAGAAAGGTCGACTAGCCGCAACAACGCCCGGGGGCTCACGGCTCGAGTCGGGATTCGAGCAGCACCCGTCCCGACGACAGCGAACGGATGTCCACCGACCGGATATCCGCCTCGGCGAGACTCGTCGTACCCACCGGCGTGACCGTCGTGCCCGGTCCGGCCGCCCAGGTCGCAATGAGGCTTGACGCGCCCTCCCGGTCGGTCACGTAGAGCGCGTAGCCACGGGCAACGGCGGGACCCTCGACCTGCGCGTACGTGCAGCTGGTGACGATCTTCGTTCCCCACGGCTCGGCCTCGAAGCGAAGGTCCGCGCTGAGCGGACTCGGCACCACCTGCTTCATCACCAGGGTCGTCACGGGCGGCGCGGACGGCGCCCGGGCCGGGGGCGTGGAGGCAGGGGGCGATGTGGACGGAGGCTCGGCCCCCGGAGCAGCCCCCGGCGGTCCGGCCCACCCGGCCAGCACAATCGCCACAGCCGCGGCAGCAGCCGCAACGCCGACGAGGGCGGTGGCGAGTAATCCCCGCGCGCGCGACTGCTCCCGGCGGGAGGCGGTCAGCAAACGCCGGAGTGTCGCATCGGACGTCCGCGATCCGTCGACCGCCGAGCCGTCCGGGGGCTCCCCCTCATCGGCAAGAACCTGATCGACCGGCACGGCGGCCAGGAGGCCCGGGATCCCCGCCAGCTCGGCGACGGCCCGTGAGCAGGCTTCGCACTCGTCGAGGTGGCGCTCGTAGTTCCGGCGGTCGTTGAGGGAGAGCGCGCCGAGCACATAGGCGGCGTCCCAGTCGACGTACGGGTCACTCTGCGCGGTCATCGTGTGGTCACCCCTCTCTCTTGCAGCGCAAGGCGCAGCGCGCGCAGCGCGTAGTGCAGGCGCGATTTCACCGTGCCTGCCGGAATGTCCAGCAGGCATGCGGTTTCGGCGACCGACTGGCCGCGATAGTAGGCGCAGATGATGACCGTCCGGTGTTCGGCTGACAGGCCTTTGAGGGCGTCGGCGATGAGCCAGGAATCGAGCAGCGCATCGGTCTGGTCCGGGGTTGCCCGCTCCGGCACCCGGTCGGTTCCGAATTCGTGGCGGGAGTGCGCCGAGCGGTGTTCGTCGATGACGAGGTTGCGGGCGACCGTGAATAGCCAGGCGCGGGCGGATGCCTCGGACTGGTCGAGCACCCGCGGGCGCCGCCACGCGCGAAGCAGCGCCTCCTGCACGACGTCGTCGGCGAGCGCGGCATTACCGGTCAGCCGCACGACATAGCGCCAGAGGGCCGGGGCGTGCTCCTCGACGAGGGCCCGAAGCAGTTCGGTGCGAGCATCCATCTGGCTCTCCTCCTTTAGCTACCACGACACCGCAGTGTCGCCGGTTCAGAATTGCCCCTGAACCGAACGGCGTGCCGCGTCGTGTTTACCAATGCCACGCATATCGTGGACCCACTATCGAAGGAGCGCCATGACACTGGAAACGGACATCGCCCGTCGCACCGTGATTATGCTCGGAGGAGGCTCCGTCCTCGCTCTGGCCGCCTGCAGTGCGCAGCCTGCCGAGACCGACTCGGGCACCCCGTCGGACGCCGGCGCCAGCCCGACGGCGTCCGAGGGCACCGGCACGGGCGGCACAGAAATCGCAAAGCTCGCCGACGTTCCGGTGGGCGGTTCGATCTCCGCTGTCCTCGACGGCAAGCCGATCCTCGTCGCGCAGCCAACGGCTGGAACAGTGGTCGCGTTCAGCGCGATCTGCACCCACAAGGGATGCGTCGTCAAACCGGATGCGAAGGAATTTGCCTGCCCGTGCCATGGCTCCCGCTATGACTCCAGCAACGGCGAGGTCATCACCGGGCCGGCGCCCAAACCGCTGCCCGCTGTGAAGGTCACGGTCGCCGGGGATTCGATAACGGCGGGTTAGTCCAATGGACATCTTCGTCGTCAACGGCCTACCGCTGCACGTCCTCCTGGTGCACGTGGTGGTCCTGCTCGTGCCGGCGACCGCACTCTGCGTGCTGCTCGCCGCGGCCTGGCCCACGGCCCGGCGACGCCTGGGACTCCTCACCCCGCTGATGGGCCTCGCCACCATCGCCCTGGTGCCGCTCCACACGCAATCGGGCCAGTGGCTCAAGGATCGCGTCTTCGGCACGCCGCTGATCGAGACCCATGCGGCGCTCGGGACCGCGCTCTGGCCGTGGTCACTGACGCTCGGCCTGATCGGCATCGCGACCTGGCTCTGGTATTTCCTGTCCGAACGGAGGACGCGCTCCGACGACGCGGGCACCGCGACCCGGCCCACCGGCGGACGTCGAGCGGTCGCCATCAGCCTCGCGGTGCTCGCGTTCGGAATCGGCGGTGTCGCCACCTACCAGACGGTGATCATCGGCGAATCGGGCAGCCGGGCCGTCTGGGAGGGCGTCGTCACGGAGAGCCCGCGCTAGTTCGCCCGAGCGGTCAGCGCCGGGTGAACGTGATGGATTCGTCCAGGTACGGAGTCCAGGCCTCACGCTCGATGGCGTTGATCTTGCGCGGACGCTCACTCACCGCATCGACCAGCACGATCGTGGTGCTCGCCCGGGTGAACAACACCGCGGGTTCGACACCCGCCGGGCTCCACACCTCGTAGCAGACCTCGAGGCTGGCCCCGCCGAGCTTGCCCAGCCAGAGACGAACGTCCAGTGGCTTCCTCATGTATGGCACCGGAGCGAGATACTCGACCTCCTGCCGGGCGATCAGGGTGAGCGTCGCCGCCCCCGGCTTGCCGTCGAGCACCGCGGTGCTGGCGCCGACGGCCGAGCCGCCGGGCTCGCCGGTCTCGTCGGTCACCCAGAACGCCTGGATGCGCGCCTCTTCGAGCAGGCGCAGCATCTCGGCGTTGTTGACGTGGCCGTACGCGTCGAGGTCAGACCAGCGCAGCGAGATCGGCACGTGCAGCTTAATGCGGATGCCCCTAGTCGCGGGTGAGCTTGCGGTAGGCGGAGCGGTGCGGCTTCGCGGCATCCGGGCCGAGGCGTTCGATCTTGTTCTGCTCGTACGACTCGAAGTTGCCCTCGAACCAGTACCAGTTCGCCGGGTCCTCATCCGTGCCCTCGTATGACAGGATGTGGGTGGCAATGCGGTCGAGGAACCACCGGTCGTGAGTGATGACCACGGCGCAGCCGGGGAACTCGAGCAGGGCGTTCTCGAGCGAGCCGAGCGTCTCGACGTCGAGGTCGTTAGTGGGCTCGTCGAGCAGAAGCAGGTTTCCGCCCTGCTTGAGCGTGAGGGCCAGGTTCAGGCGGTTGCGCTCCCCACCGGAGAGCACCCCGGCCTTCTTCTGCTGGTCCGGTCCCTTGAAGCCGAACGTGGACACGTAGGCCCGCGACGGGATCTCTGTCTTGCCGACCTGGATGTAGTCCTGGCCGTCTGAGACGACCTCCCAGAGCGACTTGTTCGGGTCGATGCCGGTGCGGCTCTGGTCGACGTAGGACATGGTCACCGTCTCGCCGATCTTGAGCTCACCGGTGTCGAGCGGCTCGAGTCCGACGATCGACTTGAACAGCGTGGTCTTACCCACGCCGTTGGGGCCGATGATTCCGACGATGCCGTTGCGCGGAAGCGTGAACGAGAGATCCTCGATGAGGACGCGGTCGCCGAAGCCCTTCTTGATCTTCTTTGCGTCGATCACCTGGGCGCCGAGGCGAGGTCCGACCGGGATCTGGATCTCTTCGAAGTCGAGTTTGCGCGTGCTCTCGGCCGCGGCGGCCATTTCCTCGTAGCGCGCCAGGCGGGCCTTGGACTTGGCCTGGCGGCCCTTGGCGTTGGAGCGCACCCAGTCGAGCTCGTCGGAGAGACGCTTGGCCATCTTGGCGTCCTTCTTGCCGGCGATGAGCAGACGTTCCTGCTTCTTCTCGAGGTAGGTCGAGTAGTTGCCCTCGTACGGGTACAGGTGACCGCGGTCGACCTCGGCAATCCACTCGGCGACGTGGTCGAGGAAGTACCTGTCGTGAGTGACCGCGAGGACCGCTCCGTGATACTGGGCGAGATGCTGCTCGAGCCACAACACGCTTTCAGCGTCGAGGTGGTTGGTGGGCTCGTCGAGCAGCAGCAGGTCGGGCTTCTGCAACAGCAGTTTGGTCAGTGCGACGCGGCGCTTCTCGCCACCGGAGAGCTTGTCGACCCTGGAGTCTCCCGGGGGCGTGCGCAGTGCATCCATCGCCTGTTCGAGCTGGGAGTCGAGATCCCAGGCATCCGCTGCGTCGATCTCTTCCTGGAGCGAGCCCATCTCGGCGAGAAGGGCATCGAAGTCTGCGTCGGGTTCGGCCATCTCCAGCCCGATGGCCGAGTGGCGGTCGACTTTGTCCTTGATGGCGCGAACACCATCCTGGACGTTCTCGAGCACGGTCTTCGACTCGTCGAGTTCCGGCTCCTGCATCAGGATGCCCACGCTGAACCCGGGGCTCAGCCTGGCTTCTCCGTTGCTGGGGGTGTCGAGCCCGGCCATGATCTTGAGGATCGTTGACTTACCGGCTCCATTCGGGCCGACCACCCCGATCTTTGCACCGGGAAGGAACGACATGGTGACGTCGTCGAGGATGA
>JBDTAA010000233.1:0-5379 GCA_039924805.1 Cryobacterium sp. | reverse complement strand
AGCAATTTGAGGGCATCGATAAGCTGCGCGCGGAGCTCGCGGATCTTCGCGAGACCGTTCCGAGTGGCGCGGAGATCCCCGCGTTCATCGGCCAGCTCGACAAGATCGCGCAGGCCCAGGATGTGACGCTGTCCTCGATCACGGTGAGCAATGCGGAACCCTACGTGCCCGTTGTCGCCATGACGCCGACCGACCCCGCCCCGGTCGAGGGGGCGGCCGCCGGCGATTCCGCGGCCGCGGCGCCGATTGACGCTGCCACCGCCGCAGCCGCGGCAGCTGATGCCGCTGCCGCCGCTGCGGTTCCCGCTCCCGTCGTGAACGACCTCATCACCGCAACGAACTTCGTCGCCGTGCCCATCTCGCTCACCGTCAGCGGGACCTACGAGAAGACGCTCGACTTCGTTGAGGGTCTGCAGAAGGGAACGCGACTGGTCATGGTCACCACGGTCACCACCACCAAGCCCGAGGCCACGAGTGGGATCACCTCCACCATCTCCGGCTTCATCTATGTGCTTCTTGACCAGAACGCGGGCGCGGCGACAACGGCCGGGACCGCGGCCGGATAGGCGCGCCGCGGGCGGCCATCGGTTGATCCGGGCAGGCGCGTTGCTACAGTTGCTGCAGAGAGCTACGGCCCCGGCCACGAGGAGTGCATCATGAGCGACCCAACGTCAAACGACAGCAACCGGAACGAGAACCGGAACGACGAGAACCGGGACGACACGGGAACCAACAATCCCGAGCACACCGGCGAGCAGCGCGAGCCCGTGAAGCACCCGGCGGCCGACGAGCACCACGCCTCGCCTGAGACCGACCCGAACGGCCACACCGGGACCGGCTCCCACTCGGCGGCCACCAACGAGTCGACGCCCGAGCCGGCGCCCGAGTCGACGCCCACGCCCGCGCCGACGCCCGATACCGCGCAGGATGAGCGTCTCACTCACGAGCGCTACCGCCCCGCCGTCGCTGCAGGTACGGTTGGCGCCGCCGCTGCCGCCCCCGACGCGGCTCCCGCTCCGGTGCCGGAACCCGCCGCCCGCGAAGAGTACGCAGCGCCCCCCACGCAGACCGCCACCCAGACCGCCACCCAGACCGCCACCCAGCCGGCGGCCCAGCAGCCGATCTACGTGCAGGCCCCGACGCCCCCGCGCAACCGCGGCAACCGTGGCGCCGGCATCCTCGTGGCCCTGCTCGCCACGGTCGTCTACGCGGCCCTCTACGCGCTCGTCGCCATGATCATCGTTGGTGTCAACGTTGCCACCGCCGCCGACGCCACCGCGCGGTTCAGTGAATTCGTCGTGCGCCCGGTCTTCTACATCCCGGTCATCTTCTTCTTCCTGGCCCTTGCCCTGCTCGTCGCCCTGATCAACCGCGGCGGATGGTGGGCCTACGTGCTCTTCGGCTTCGTCGTTGCGGCCGTCGTCTACCTCTCGTACATCGGGGGCGCGCTGCTCACGGTGCAGGCGTGGAACTACAGCCCGGGGGAGGCCGCACGCTTCGTCGGCACGCTGTGGTTGAACCCGCTCGCGATCGCCGCGGCCGTCATCGCCCGCGAGGTGCCGATCTGGGCCGGCGCCTGGATCGCCCGCCGTGGGCGCTCGATCACAGCCCGCAACGTTGTGGCCCGCAAGGAATACGAGAACCAGCTCGCCGAAGGGCCGCAGGTCGCCCGTTCGGCATAGGCTCGGGCCGTGCGCGACTACCAGAAATACGCGAGCATCCTCGCCGTCTTCACGACGGCGCTCTACCTCGCGCTGGTCGTCGCGGCCTTCGGTCTGATCAGCCTTGCCACCAACACGGATGTCGTGCCCCAGCACGACGCCGGGCCGCTCGTTGGGCCCGGCATGACCGGTGCCGCCGTGCTGACCGTCTTCATCCTGCTGCTCCTGCTCGGGGTGCGCACTCCGCCCGAGCGCCAGCGAATCGCGCTCGGCTTCGCCTTCGGCGCGGGCCTTGCCGCCGTGGCCGCCCTGGTCGTCGTGGGCTCGCTGCTCTACTCGGCGGGGGAGGGACAGTCGATCGGCATCGTCACCTTCGGCGGATCGATGCTGCTCGGCCCGTTCGCCGCGGCGACGGGCATCACAGCCTTCATCATCGTGCTCGTCTACTCCTGGATCCTAGCCGCGCACATCGGCGAACACGGGCGCCCGCTCTGGCCGTGGGAACGGCGTGGCGAGTAGTCGCGCCGAGGAGGCGCCGGGCCGCTTCTGAGAGTATCCTCGGTAACCATGGACGGGTCCATTGAGTCGCGCGTCGGCCACGAGGTTGACAACTGGCTGCGTTGGGTGCCCAGGTGGCACCCAGGAACGCACCGCGGCCGCGCCCGGCTCTGCCGCCAGTGCTTCGGGTCGCCCATCATCGCCGCCGCCGGGCTGGCCACGGATGTGCCGCACGCGGTGCAGCACGCGCTCTCCATGCGCATGAAACTCCTGATTGACGCGGCCGTCGACGAGTACACCGACCGCAACCTGCCGCTGCTCAGCCGCGAGATTCACGCCAACGAGGCCCGCAAGGCCGCCACACAATACCGGCCGGCCGACGGCCTCGAGCCCGAGTTCAAGGGTCTCGACCTCGATCCGCCCGCGGCCGCGGATGCCCCGTACCTCTTCACCTTCGGCGAGCTCGCCAACGCCGAGGAGCCCGATGACCTCGCGCCGCAGCCCCCGCCGCTCTCGCTCGAGGAGAAGGCCGCCATCCGAGCGGAGCTGAAGCTCGCCGACGACTACGCGACCCTGGTCGGCAAGCGCATCTGCGCCGAGCTGGCCCAGCACAGGGAACGCATCCACGGGGCCGTCGCCGAGTTCGTCGAACCGCAGGTCAAGGCCCTGCTCGCCGACCTCGAGAGCGCGCTGGATTCACCGCTCTGGCCCAGCAGTGGGTAGCGGGATCTCGACAGGCTCGATCACCGCTTCCATTTGACCGGGCGGCCGGGCGCGGGTTAGTATTTTCGGGTGTGCGTTTTGTCGTGCGGTTGAACTATGCCACCGGCACACCATACAACCAGGGTTTGCTCTCCGAGCAGCCCCCACGGCATACCCACCTTGTTCACGGAAGTAAGTTCTGTGTGCGCTGGTGGGTCCAGATGAACTCGGCTCTCACGGAAACGTGCGGATCGAATGCTAGCCATCAATGAGCTGTCACCGTGCAGTTATAACAAGGAGTAATTAGTGCCAACCATTCAGCAGTTGGTCAGAAAGGGCCGCAGCCCCAAGGTCACCAAGACCAAGGCTCCCGCCCTCAAGGCCAACCCACAGCAGCGCGGTGTTTGCACCCGTGTCTACACCACCACCCCGAAGAAGCCGAACTCGGCTCTTCGCAAGGTCGCCCGCGTCAAGCTGTCGAACGGTACCGAGGTCACCGCCTACATCCCAGGCGAGGGTCACAACCTGCAGGAGCACTCGATGGTGCTCGTCCGCGGCGGTCGCGTTAAGGACCTCCCGGGTGTTCGTTACAAGATCGTTCGCGGCGCACTGGACACCCAGGCCGTGAAGAACCGCAAGCAGGCTCGTAGCCGTTACGGCGCCAAGATGGAGAAGAAGTAATGCCTCGTAAAGGCCCAGCGCCCAAGCGTCCCGTTATCGCTGACCCGGTATACGGCGCTCCCATCGTTTCGCAGCTCGTCAACAAGATCCTCCTTGACGGCAAGAAGGGCCTCGCCGAGCGCATCGTTTACGATGCACTCGAAGGCGTCACCGCCAAGAACAACCTGGATGCCGTTGTCACGCTGAAGAAGGCACTCGACAACGTGCGCCCGACCCTCGAGGTGCGTTCGCGCCGCGTCGGTGGTTCCACCTACCAGGTGCCCGTTGAAGTCAAGCCGCACCGCGCCAACACCCTGGCCCTCCGCTGGTTGACCAGCTACGCCAAGGCTCGTCGCGAGAAGACGATGACCGAGCGTCTCACCAACGAGATTCTCGACGCGTCCAACGGCCTCGGTGCCGCTGTGAAGCGTCGCGAAGACACTCACAAAATGGCTGAGGCGAACAAGGCCTTCGCACACTACCGCTGGTAGTAGCGCTTCGGTGGTCGGGCTTGTCGAGACACGGTCTCTACAAGCTCGACCACCGCATGCCCTGTTTCGCCTTTCCCAACCCACAACTTCCGGAGGACTCCCGTGGCACTTGACGTGCTGACCGACCTGAGCAAGGTCCGCAATATTGGCATCATGGCGCACATTGATGCCGGCAAGACCACCACGACTGAGCGCATCCTGTTCTACACGGGTGTCAATCACAAGATCGGTGAGACCCACGACGGTGCGTCGACGATGGACTGGATGGCGCAGGAGCAGGAGCGCGGCATCACGATCACGTCTGCCGCGACGACCTGTTTCTGGGACAACAACCAGATCAACATCATCGACACCCCCGGCCACGTTGACTTCACCGTCGAGGTGGAGCGTTCGCTCCGCGTCCTCGACGGCGCTGTCGCGGTGTTCGACGGCAAGGAGGGCGTTGAGCCCCAGTCCGAGACCGTCTGGCGCCAGGCCGACAAGTACGACGTGCCGCGCATTTGCTTCGTCAACAAGATGGACAAGCTCGGCGCCGACTTCTACTTCACGGTTGACACCATCATCAAGCGCCTCGGCGCGAAGCCGCTGGTCATCCAGCTGCCGATCGGTGAAGAGTCCAGCTTCGAAGGCGTCGTCGACCTCGTCATGATGCGCGCACTGACCTGGCGCGGCGACTCCAAGGGTGACGTCGAGATGGGCTCCAAGTACGCCATCGAAGAGATCCCGGCCGACCTCGTCGAGAAGGCTGCGGAATACCGCAAGCTCCTCCTCGAGACCGTCGCCGAGACCGACGACGCCCTCATGGAGCGTTACTTCGCCGGCGAAGAGCTGACTGTCGCCGAGATCAAGGGCGCCATCCGCAAGCTCACCGTCAACAGCGAGATCTACCCGGTTCTCTGTGGTTCCGCGTTCAAGAACCGCGGCGTTCAGCCGATGCTCGACGCTGTTATCGACTACCTCCCCACCCCGCTCGACGTGCCCGCCATTGAGGCGCACGACCCGCGTGACGAGGAGAAAATCATCATGCGTCACCCGGATGCCGACGAGCCGTTCACGGCTCTGGCATTCAAGGTTGCCGTGCACCCGTTCTTCGGTCGCCTGACCTACGTGCGCGTGTACTCCGGCCGTCTCGACTCCGGAGCCCAGGTCATCAACTCGACCAAGGGCAAGAAGGAGCGCATCGGCAAGATCTTCCAGATGCACGCCAACAAGGAGAACCCGGTGGCCTTCGTGACCGCCTGTCACATCTACGCGGTCATCGGCCTCAAGGACACGACCACGGGTGACACCCTGTGCGACCCGAACGCGCAGGTCGTGCTCGAGTCGATGACGTTCCCGGAGCCGGTCATCGAGGTTGCCATCGAGCC
>JBDTAA010000232.1:0-4254 GCA_039924805.1 Cryobacterium sp. | reverse complement strand
GGCCGTGCAGTTCCACCCCGAGGTCACCGATGAGATGCACGAGGAGTGGCTCTCGGCCTCAATGCCGGAACTGGCCGCGGAGGGCATCGACGCCGACAAACTTCGACGCGAAAGGGCGCGCTATTCGGCGGGCATGCAGCACGCGTCACGCACCATGTTCAGCGAGTGGCTCGACGGGCTGGATCCTCGAAGAACTCCCTGAGCAGGGTGCCGCACTCGTCCTCGTCCACACCCGCGAAGACCTCGACCCTGTGGTTGAGGCGGCGGTCACGCAGCACGTCGTAGACCGACCCTGACGCCCCCGCCTTCTCGTCCCACGCGCCGAACGCGACAACGGGCACCCTGGCGGCCACAATCGCGCCAGCGCACATCACGCACGGCTCGAGCGTCACGACGAGGGTGCACCCGATCAGGCGCCAGTCCCCCAGCGCCGCGGCGGCCTGGCGGATGGCGACAATCTCGGCGTGCGCGGTCGGATCCTGCAGCAGCTCACGCTCGTTCCGGCCGCGCCCGATCACGTGCCCGTCGGCATCGACGACGACCGCGCCAACCGGGACATCGCCCGTCGCGAGGGCCGCTCGGGCCTCGGTGAGCGCGAGTCGCATCCATTCCTCGTACCGGCCGCTCTGCTGGCCCATCCGGGAACCCCTCTCAACTAGTAGATTGAGCCTATGCGAGTCCACGTTGCCGACCACCCTCTCATCACCCACAAGCTCACGGTGCTCCGCGACAAGAACACGCAGGCGCCCCTGTTTCGAGCCCTCGTCGAAGAGCTGATGACCCTCCTGGCCTACGAGGGGACCCGGGGCGTTCGGGTGGAGGAGGTGACCGTGCAGACTCCGGTCTCCGAGGCTCGCGGGGTGCAGATCAGCGACCCCAAGCCCCTCGTCGTGCCGATTCTGCGGGCGGGGCTCGGCATGCTCGAAGGAATGGTGAAGCTGCTGCCGACCGCCGAGGTGGGATTCCTCGGGATGGCCCGCAACGAGGAGACCCTGCAGCCGACGACGTACGCGGAGCGGCTGCCGGACGACCTCTCGGACCGGCAGTGCTTCGTTCTCGACCCCATGCTCGCGACAGGCGGTTCGCTCATCGCCGCCATCGAGTTCCTGTTCAACCGTGGGGCCGTGGACGTCACGGCCATCTGTATCCTCGCCGCCCCCGAGGGCCTCGCGGCGGTGGAGAAGGCTCTCGCCGGGCGCGAGGTGACCATTGTTCTCGGCTCGGTCGACGACCACCTCAACGAGCTCGGCTACATCGTGCCGGGCCTCGGCGACGCGGGCGACCGCCTCTACGGCCTGGTCTAAGCACAACCCACTCCCGCAGAATCTGCGGCGGGCGACACGCCCTGCGGCGACCCCGTGAAGAATCTTTGATGAAATCCGGTCTCACAGCGAAAGATTCGATGAATCCGGGAATGATGCTGGATTCTCCGTCTCGCGCTCGCGCCCTGTGAACGTGATGCGCGTCACCCGACGTCATCCTCAGACGCAGAATTGACACACGGCGTCACAGTCGGCTTTACTCGCACTCATGACTACAAACGCACTCCCCCCGACCTCATCCGAGGCCCCTGGGACTGCCGGCATGATGATGCCCGGCAGCGATGCAGTCATGTGTTGCCGAATGTCCCGCTGACACGCGACCCCTCGCCGAGTTCCCGCCGCGCTGAATGCGCCGGCCGAGCGAACTCCCCGGACACCTCGACGTTTCCGACACCAGGCCCCCGGCCGAACTTTTCCGAACCCGCTTCACGCCACTGACGCGTCGGGTTCCCGCATCATCATCGCAAAGGACTCCCCCATGTCGCTCGCACACATCACTACCGCCCGCTCAGCACAGGCCGCCCACACCGCCCATGTCGCCCGCCAGGACGTGTCCGCCAGCGCTCCCCGCATCCGTGCCGTGCCGGAGGGAACCCAGGCTCGCGGCTTTGTGCTCTACGTCGGTATCGACGAGGAGAAGGCCGCGGCGGCGGGCACCTCCCTGCACCGCATCGTCGAGGCCCTCAAGGCGCTCACCGCAGGGCTCGCCCCCACCGCAGAGACCTACGCGGCCGTCGCCATCGCCCCCGAGGGGGCCGGCGGACGTGACGTCGATGTGGTTCGCCTCGCCCTGCAGGATCCGTCCGCACTCGCGAAGCACCGCGACACCGAGGACGACCTCGACCGCGCTCCGGGCGGGGTCGTCGTCGACATCTCCCGCAAGCGGGTCATCCTCGACAACGAGACAGCGTCGCTCACCTACAAGGAATTCGAGCTACTGCAGTACCTGGTGCTCCGCGAAGGACGCACAATCGAACGCGCCGAACTGATCTCGTCGCTGTGGAGCGCCGCGGACGAAGACGACGCCCCAAACGAGCGCACGATTGACGTGCACGTTCGTCGGCTGCGCGCCAAGCTCGGCCGTTACGAGGACATCGTACGCACCGTGCGGGGCGCCGGCTACCGGTTCGACCGCCACGCGGACGTGTCCATCCGCCAGGCCAGCACCCCAAGCCCCGACGTCTTCTAAAGGCGACCCAGCATGACTGAGGGCCGGTCGCGTAGGCGACCGGCCCTCTTCCCTTTGCACCAAGAGTGTCCTGCAATCACATTTCACGCCATCCGCAACAGCAAACGTTTGACGCACTCCGAATATATAACGAACAGGTAACGAACACCAGAGCGCGGTTCAAAATTTCGCAGGCAATTTCCTGACAAGGCTGACGACGGCATGCGACGCAGCGCCCTATCCTTGGAAATCAAGGATAGGAGTGCTCGTGGCCGATCGAGCCGTTGCGGTGGGAGCGTGGGAATCGCTCTTCCGCGCCCAGGTCGCGATCATGCGCAGCCTGGCGGGCTCGTGGCCGTCGCGGGAGATCTCGTTCAACGAGTACGACGTCATGTTCAACCTGTCCAGGCAGCCGGACTGGCGCATCCGTCTGCGCGACCTCAACAACCACGTGCTCCTGACCCAGCCGAGTGTGAGTCGCCTGGTCGATCGGCTGGTGTCGCGCGGCTACCTCGTGAAGCTCGGCGACCCGGACGACCGGCGCGGCGCAATTATCCAACTGACGCGGGCCGGCTTCGAGCTCTTCCGCCGGGTCGCGATGGGGCACATGAACACGATCACCGACCGGGTCGGCGACGCGCTCAGCGACGAGGAATTGCTGCACCTGACCGAGCTGTGCGATCGCCTCCGCGCCGGGAGGCCATCGGCAGGGTGCTGATTGAGCCGCTAGCGCTCTTCGGCGGCCTCGAGCGAGGCCAGCACGGCGCGAAGCCGCGCGTCCACGTCTGCGGCGATCTCCGCCATCCCCGGCTGGCCGCTGAGTTGCACCATGGTGGCCGGGTCGATGGCCTGCACGATGGTTTGGGCGGCCCCTGGGCCGCGACGCACGACGACATTGCACGGCAGGAGAACGCCCATATCGGGGTCGGTGGTGATGGCCCGGTGCGCCAGCGGGGGGTTGCACGCCCCGAGGATGAGGTATTCGCCCACGGATGCCGCGGCCTCGGAGCCGAGCTTGGCGTTGAACGTGGCGTTGATGTCTATTTCGGTCAGGATGCCAAAGCCCTGGACGCCGAGGGACTCCCTGACCAGCTGGACAGTCTCCGCGAACGGGCGACCCAACTGGATCGTGTGTGCATAGCTCATCGTGTGCTCCTGTCGTCGATTTGCCTTTCTCTACCGTATACCCCATCGGGTATTACGTGTGGTAATCCCAGCGTCCCGCTGGTCATTCGTCAATGAATGCCACGGCGTCAATTTCCACTTTCATACCGGGTCCGAGTCCCGCGGAGACAGTGGTCCGCGCCGGGAACGGGGCCTCGAAGAACTGGGCATAGGCCTGGTTCATGCCGGCGAATTCCGAGTCGTCACTGAGATATACACGCACCGTGACCAGGTCTTTCAACGATCCGCCACCCGCCTCAAGCACGTTCTTCAGATTGGTGAAGGCCTGTACGGTCTGGGCCCCGACATCCTCGCCGACAAGTTCACGGCTGGCAGTGAAGCCGCCCTGGCCTGCGAGGTAGATGAAGGGGCCCACACGTACCGCCTGGGAATACGGGCCGACGGGAACGGGGGCGAGGTGGGTTTTGATTTCCATTTTCATGTTTGAACTTTCTGCGTGGGAACTTTGAGCCGCCTCTTGACGGCTGGGGATTGAAGTATGACACTTAGACTGTCAGACAGTCTGATACTAGAAGGGTATGAGCATGCAACTGAAATCTATGGGTCCCAACGTTGTGACCGCCGTGACCGCCGTGACCG
>JBDTAA010000231.1:0-3584 GCA_039924805.1 Cryobacterium sp. | reverse complement strand
CCGCCACCGCCGCCGCCACCGCCGCCTGCTGCCGCAGCCGCAGCCGCAGCCGCCGCTGCCCTGGCTGCCGCCGCGCGGGCGGCTGCGCGGGCCGCCGCCGCCTTGGCCGCCGCCGCGACGCGGGCGGCCTCGATGGCAGCGAGGCGCTTGCGTTCCTTGACACCGGCCTCATAGCCCGCCGCCGTCGTCGCCTCCTTGTCCTGCAGGAAGGTGAGTTGAGCGGCGAGCACGACGCCCTTATCTTCCGACTCGGCCAGCGCAGAGGCGGCGGCATCGGCCGCGGCCTGGGCGGCGACGAGTGCCCCCTCCGCGGCTCGGCGAAGCTTCTCGCGCTCAGCCTTGGCCACCTTCGCCTGGTCGCCGAGAGACTGCGCCGTGTTCTTGGCTGTCTGGGCCTGGTCGTAGATGTCGGAGCTGCGCTCGACGAGCTTGCTCATGCTGCCGAGCTTCGACAGCAGCTCGTCGGCGCCCTTGCCAGAGCTCTTGCCGTCGAGGAAGAGGTTGACGCTGAGATCGGTGCCGCCGGTTCGGTACAGCTGGGCGGCCAGCTGGCCGGCCTGGCGGGTCGCCGCTTCCGCCGCCACTTCGCTCTCGTCGGCCTGTGCCTGGAGGTCGTCGGCACGGCGGGTCGCCTCGTCGAGGTCATCCTGGGCGACCTCCAGTTCGGCCGCACGCGCGTCCGATTCCGCCTGGGCCTGCGCGACCTGCGTCTCGAGGTTCGCGATCAGGCCCTTGATCTCGGCCACCTTCGCCCTCGAGGTGGCCGTGTTCGACTTCGCGTTCTGCAGGTCCTGCCAGGTGGGGTACTTGTCGGCCTGCGCGGGCGCGACGGGGCTGGCGAGCGTGACCGCGAGCACAACCGCCGTCGTGAATCCGGTCAGGGTCATGGCGCGGCGCCGCGACATTGCGGCCCAGACCGTGCGTCCACGACCGGCGAGGCGCGCCACCGGTCCGTGCTCGTTCGCCGTGTCCGTGCGCTTCATGAATCCCCCATCAACCGCTCACAAATCACTTATGTCACTGCATTAACTCTGTTCACAGTAACAAACCGGCCTCGCCCGCACGCGACCGGACCCGAATCTAACCCGACGGGCCAATGAAACCGGGGCCATTCGCGGGCGCGGTGGGAAGCGGATGCGACCGTGGCTCCCCAGCCAGCTCCCCGCCTGCGAGCACGCGAATCCGTGCGGCGGGGACCCCGCGTTCCGTCGCGGCGCGCCGTGCGAGACTCGATTTGGAGCAACGAGCATCCAGACCGTATGCTTACTCGTCGGAAGTCATGCGGGTTGTGACTACACGGCCCCATCGTTTAGCGGCCTAGGACGGCGCCCTTTCACGGCGTTAACACGGGTTCGAATCCCGTTGGGGCTACACAATTGAATATAGAAATACACAGTAAAATGGTTTCATAGCGAGGCCCTGTAGCGCAGTTGGTTAGCGCGCCGCCCTGTCACGGCGGAGGTCGCCGGTTCAAGTCCGGTCAGGGTCGCAAAGCAACAAGCCCTTTCGAAAGGAAGGGCTTTTGCTCTAGAAAGCGGACTCACAAGGTCGTTTTCTGGCCCTGTAGCTCAGTTGGTAGAGCGTTCGACTGAAAATCGAAAGGTCACCGGATCGACGCCGGTCGGGGCCACGAAGGCCACTCCCAGGCTTCTACTCGGGGGTGGCCTTTTTTGTTTGCCCTGGTTCCGGCTCCCGCCCAGGCCTGCGCGTTTGATGGTCCGCCCACTCCCGCGTCCCCCTCGAATGGGGGCCAGTCGGCGTGGTTTTGGGCCATTCGCACCCCCCGTTTTGGTTACAGCGAGCCGCTCGCGGCCGGGGGTATGGTCGCGTCGTGAGTTGATGAGAATTCATCATTTTCCACTCGGCTCCACCTACCCGACTGATCCTGTACACCCGAATTGCAGGGACTGACCGTGAATACATCTCCGACGTCTTGTCGACCTCGAACGCCCGCCTCCTCGGCCCAGCGCATGGGCGCGCAATGAGCGATCCGAGGCCTCGCCTGCCGTTGGCCGCCACCGTTCCACTCGGCCGTCCCGCGCACCTGCAGCTCGTCGACAGGCTGGCGCCCACGGCAGACTTCACGGTCGACACGCCGACCTCCGGCGTCCAGTGGGCCAGGGCCTACCGCACGCGGTTGCGCCTGAGCGACGCAGCGATCATTGTCGCCGCCGTCTCGATTGCGCTGCTGGCCCGTTTCGGCGTCGATGGCGCATCGGCACAGGTGGGTGGCCTCCATGCGGACTACTGGACGGTGTCGCTCCTCATCACCGGCGTCTGGATCGCATCCCTCGGCGCCTTCCATACCAGGGACACGAGGGTGGTCGGTGTGGGCGCCATCGAGTACAAGCGGGTGATCAACGCGAGCGCGCTGGCCTTCGGGCTGCTCGCCATCGGCTTCCTCATCTTCCAGGTTGACATCGCCCGCGGTTACTTCGTTCTGGCCCTGCCGCTGGGAGTCACAGCACTGACGGCCGAGCGATGGCTGTGGCGCAAGTGGCTTCTCCGTCAGCGGCGTTTCGGTCATTACCTCGCCCGAGTCATCGTGGTCGGCCACCGGGCAGACGTCGAATATGTCGTTGGCCAAATCGATGAAAAATCGGGCGCTGCCTACTATGTGGTCGGCGCCGCCCTGGACGATGCCGGGGCTTCGCCGGTCACCGTCAAAGGACACGAGGTGCCCGTCGTCGCGGACTTCGAGCATGCGGCGGATGCGGCGGCCGAGATGGGCGTCGACACCGTCATCGTCGCGGGCCAGCCGCGCGGCGGTAGCCAGTACATCCGAAACCTCGGTTGGGAGCTGGAGCGCACGTCGGCCGAGTTGGTGCTCTCCAGCCGGTTGACGGACGTCGCCGGCCCGCGAATCCATTTCCGCCCCGTCGACGGGCTCCCGCTCATTCACGTCGAGATCCCGCACTTTGACGGAGCGAAGCACGTGTTCAAACGCACCCTGGACATGGTGGCCTCCGGCCTGGGCATGATTGCTCTGCTCCCCCTGCTTCTCACCGTGTGTGTCCTGATCAAGCTCGACAGCCCCGGGCCGGTGTTCTTCCGCCAGGAGCGGTGCGGGCGCAACGAGCGCACGTTCCAGATGATGAAGTTTCGCTCGATGGTCCAGACCGCTGAAGGCGACCTGGCCGGCCTGCTCCAGCAGAACGAGGGTTCGGGAGTACTGTTCAAGCTCCGCAACGACCCGCGAGTCACCCGGGTGGGACGCATCCTCCGCAAGTTCTCCGTGGACGAACTGCCACAGCTGTGGAACGTCTTCGTCGGCGAGATGAGCCTCGTGGGGCCGCGCCCGCCATTGCCGGTCGAGGTGAAGTCCTACGAGACCCACGTGCACCGGCGCCTGTACATCAAACCGGGCCTGACCGGCATGTGGCAGGTCAGCGGTCGGTCCGATCTCTCCTGGGAAGAGAGCGTGCGCCTCGACCTCTACTACGTCGAGAACTGGTCACTCGCCGGCGACCTCGTTCTGCTCTGGCGCACGATCAACGTCGTCCTGCACCCCACCGGGGCCTACTGATCATGTACTCGACAACCGGGGATCTCGGGGGTAAGACGCCGAAACGCGTCGGGTACGC
>JBDTAA010000230.1:0-4670 GCA_039924805.1 Cryobacterium sp. | reverse complement strand
AGATCATCTCGGCAATAGCGGCGGCAAACGCACGCAACCCCTCTGCTCAGCACGTCTTCGACACGGGGGCGGACCTGGGCTGGCAGCTCTCCGCTGCGGATGTTGCGATCGTCGACATTTCCGCCATGGTCTACGACCGGCTGGCCACCGGCAAGCCGCTCATGATCACGCGTCCGTTGAACGCGGCCGCGGAAATCGACACCAGCGGCTACCTCTCCGACTGTGAATGGCTGTACGCCAGCACGGCGGCAGAGATCGGACCGGCCCTGGACATGCTCACCCACGACGAGACGGCGGAGGCGCGATTGGCGGTCTGGGTCGAGCGGTACTTCGGCGACACGACGCCGGGAATGGCGACGGCCCGGTTCCACGCGGCCGTTGAACATCTGATGGAGGAATGGGAACGGTTCGCGGCCCTGCACGCCAACGATGGCGATGTCGACGAGCTGGCGGAGGAGCCGGAGGGCGGCGAGCTGGTCTAGTTTGTCGGTGGGGAAGCCGGGGAAGCGGCGGCAACCACATTCGGTGTGGCCGGAACGGCCTCGACCAGCGCCTGGTGAGGCGAGGACTTGCGCCGGAGCAAAGCCTTGGGCATGGCCCCGACGGCTCCTCGGCCGAGCTGGGACATCCTGCCGCCAACCCCCGTCCGCGCGGTGAGCTGGCGCACCCGCGGATCGAGCTCCTGGCGGAAGATCAGCGGGGCATGCCCGAATGCCAGACGCGACGACGTCACCACTCTTCGGCCGAGGATACGGTTTCCCGCGCCGCCGATGACGGCGCCGATCCCGAACGGCACGGCCTTCCCGATCAGGCTCGCTCCGCCCCTCGCCGCGAACTGGCGGATGAAGGCGCTCTTCAGCCGGTCGGTGAGCGGCCCGAGGATCGCCCGCGGAATGCTGGTGGTCACGAGTTCACCCCAATAGGCGGTGAGGGGCACGCCGCCGGTGACCTGGCCGGCGAGCTGACGGACGAGGTCCGACCCTTCCCGGCCGAGCATCATGGCCATCACAAGCGCACGCGCCCGCTCCGGGTCTTCGACGGCGATGTTGTGCACCTCGCTTACCGACTGGGTGAAGAGCGCCGTCGCCTCGAGGAATCCTGCCGTCTCGACACCGGAGAGGGCGAGCGTAATACCGGTGGTCACGCCGGGGATGACTGCGGTTGCGCCCACGGCGGCGCCACCGGTGGTTACCGCGGCCAGGTAGCGCCGTTCGAGGATGGTGATGAGCTGATCGGGACTCGCCCCCGGGTTGCGGCGACGGATGTCACGGATGTGCGCCACGACGGCCGGGCGATGGATGGCCAGCAGGCGATCGAATCCCTTGACGACTCCGGACGGCAGCTGCCCGCCGTGCGAATGCCCGCCCGTTTCCGAGACGATCGGTTTCGATTTCCTGGCCATCGCGCATCCCTCCGTGGTCGTCCCTCGAGTTTACGTGTGCCCGCCGGGAGGCCAAGCCCGTCGAGACGGCCGAGGAGACGCCCGAGGGGACGACCGAAAAAACGGGCCGCTCAGGCGGGCTTAATGCCGTAGTCGTCGTTGTAGCGGGCGAGCACCTCGTGGATCGGCGCGTCGAGAACGAGGTCACCCTTGTCGAGGTAGAGGCCGCGGGTGCAGAACCGGCGCAGGTCGCGTTCGTTGTGCGAGACGAAGAAGAGGGTGCGGCCGCTGGCGAGCAGCTCCTCGATCCGCCGGTAGCACTTCTCCCGGAAGGCCTTGTCGCCCACGGCGAGCACCTCATCGACCAGGATGATGGGCTCCTCGAGCCGAGAGATGACAGCGAAGGCGATGCGCACCTTCATCCCGCTGGACAGGTGCTTGTACGGCGTGTCGATGAAGTCGCCAATTTCGGCGAAATCGATGATGTCATCGAACCGCGAGTCGATCTGCTTGCGCGTCATGCCGTGCAGCCCGGCGGTCAGGTACACGTTGTCGCGCACGCTCAGATCGTCGACGAAGCCGCCGGTGATCTCGATCAGCGGGGCAACGCCCTCTACGACATGCACCCTGCCCTCGTCGGGAAGAACAACACCGGTGACGAGCTTCAGCAGGGTCGACTTCCCCTGGCCGTTCCGACCGACGACGCCGATCGCTTCGCCCCGCTGCACCGAGAAGGAGACGTTGCGCAGCGCCCAGAATTCGCCAGGACGGCTGCGACGCTTGCGGCCTGCGAACAGGTCCTTGAAGTTGCGGCGGCCACGCCGATTCCGCCGGAAACGGATGCCGACGCCGGTCAGATCGATCACGGGGGCCGGCACTAGATCTCCTTCAAAACGGCGCGCTCTGTGCGGGCGAAGACGAACAGGCCGATCGCAAGGAAGAGGAACGACATGACGATGCTGACGCCAACCACGAACCAGTCGAGCTGCTCGGGGAAGAACGTGGCGCGATACAGGCTGAAGAGGCCGCTGAGCGGGTTGAACGCCGCCCAGAAGTGCAGCTCAGGCGGAAGGTCGCTCGTGGCATAGATGATGGGGGAGGCGTAGAAGAGGAAGCGCAGCACGAGTTTGATCGCGCGTTCCAGATCGCGGAAGAACACGACGAGCGGCGCGACCATCAGCCCAATGCCGGCCGTGAGCACGGTCTGGATGACGATCGCCAGCGGAAACAGGAAAACACCGGCCGTGACCGGGGCGCCGTAAAGCACCGCGAAGATCACCAGCACGGGAACGGATGCGAGGAACTCGATCCCCTTGGAGAGCACGAGGCGGTTGACCCAGATCGTGCGGGGGATCCGCGTCGACCGGATGAGCTTGGCCTCGCGCAGGAACGCCCTTGTCGAGTCGGCTATGGCGCCGTTGAACCACATCCACGGCAGCAGCGCGGACAGCAGGAAGACGATGTACGGAGTGCTGCCCACGGTGCGATCGAAGACCTGCGTGAAGACGAACCAGTAGATCCCGGCCATGACGAGGGGGTCCAGAATCGACCAGAAGTAGCCGAGCACCGAAGTGGAGTATCGCACGCGCAGGTCACGCTGGGTGAGAAGCCACAGCGAATGGCGGTACCGCGCGAAGGGGGTGCGCTGCCCGGGGCGCACTTCGGCATAACTACTCACGCGGTCTATCGTAGGGGCGCGGAGCGCCGCCCGGGTTATCTGCAGAAAGGGTGCACCCGGGCATGTTGCCCGGATGCACCCTTCTTCCGTTGTTCTCTAAACGAAGAGGTTCGCGCGCTCGAGGTCTTCGGCGAAGTCGACCTCGACCGCGTAGAAATCGGAGATGTTGACGGGCTCCACGAGGAGGCGGTTCTTTTCGATGGCCAGCTCGATGCCTCGTTCGAAGTAGTCCTGGTCATCGACCTTCGAGAGGTGGCGAAGCAGCATGGCCTTATCGGCGGACGAGACGTAGTTGATGCCGACGGCCTCGCCGAGACCGTTCTTCACGGTCTTCGAGAGTTCATTGATGTAGCCCTCGGCGCTGGTCGTGTACTTGACTTCCTCGTCGGACACCTTGTCGGTGTTCACCATCACGAAGGACTGGTCGCGGGCCATCATGGCCGCGGCGCGGTCGAGGATGGCCGGGTCGAAGACGACGTCACCGTTCATCCACAGCACGCCGCCGGGCGTCGATGCCCGCAGCGCGCGCATGAGGCTCTTCGAGGTGTTCGTCTGGTCGTACTGCTCGTTGTAGACGAACGACGCCTGCGGGAACGCTTCGATGATGTGCTCGAGCTTGTAGCCGACGACGATGGTGACCTTGGCCTTGTTGCCGAAGGCGTGCTCGATGTTGTCGAACTGCTGCTGCATGATTGTGCGGCCGTCGTTGAGCTCGGTCAGGGGCTTCGGAAGCGAGCGGCCGAGTCGGCTGCCCATGCCCGCTGCAAGAATGACTACCTGGGTCGTCACGATTATCTCCTTCAAAAAGGGGTGTGGGTGACCGCGGCGCGGCACTCTCAGGTCGAGAAGTTTGCCTGCGGTTCACCCATAGGTTCACGTTAAGACACGCCATTATGCCAATGGGCAGCCTACCTTACGGCCTCTGTTGGGGGAAGGGCGGGCGTTGTGGCGTATCCGTTTTGTGACTGCCCGTGGAGGGTATTCACAGCTTGGCCGCGATGATTTCGACCCCGATCACGTGGTGTCAGACGGTCCTTGGTAGGTTAGCGAGGTGACTCCAACGCCTCCTGACTCCGAGCCTGACGAGCCGACCCCCGGCGCGCGCGCAGGGGCCAGCGAGCCAGCACGGCAGGACGCACCCGCGGCGGAGGCAACGTCGCCCGCAGTACCAGATGAGAAGCCAAAACCGGTGCGAAAGTCGGCCGTTCGCAAGCCCGCCGCCGCGCGACCGACCGCGTCGCGCGTGAAGCCGGCCGGGTCGACCGCAGGCCGGCCGACCGCAGCCCGATCGACGACGGCAGCGGGGTCGACAGCAGAGGGCCCCGCGGCGAAGGCCACCGGAGCGGAACCGGCCGACCCAACGAGCGCGGCGCGGACCGGCGCTGCGAAGTCGGCATCGACCGCGAAAGCTGTTTCGTCACGGACCCCGGTCGAGGCGGCGGCGGCCAGGTCGACCGCGGCCAAGACCGCCGCGACAAGGAGCGCTGCGGCAAAGACCGCAGCGGCCAGGACCGCCTCTGCAAAGACCGCCGTCGCCAAGTCGGCCGCGACCAGGGCGGCGGTGTTGAGGGCCGCCGCCGCGACCCCGGCACCCGCCGCAGCGACGGCTGC
>JBDTAA010000229.1:0-6641 GCA_039924805.1 Cryobacterium sp. | reverse complement strand
TCGCCGAGACCAGCCAGAAGCTCGCCTCCGGCGACCTCGCCGTACGCATCCCGGAAAAGGGCCAGGACGTCATCGCGACACTTGCCCGGTCGTTCAACGCAATGGCAGACAGCCTGCAGAGCCAGATCAAGGAACTCGCCGACCTGTCGGAGATGCAACAGCGGTTCGTGTCCGATGTCTCGCATGAGCTGCGAACCCCGCTGACGACCATCCGGCTGGCCGGCGACCTGCTGTACGACCAACGGGCCAGCTTCCCGCCGGCGACCGAGCGCACGGCAGAACTACTGCACACCCAGGTGGAGAGGTTCGAGTTGCTGCTCAGTGACCTTCTCGAGATCAGCCGGTACGACGCCGGATCCGTCGAGCTCGAATCGGAACCGACAAACCTCGTGCACCTCGTGCAGGACGCGATCGACGGCATGCGCTCCCTCGGCGAGTCGAAGGGAACGGATCTCCGCCTCGTCGCGCCGGGTGGGCACCTCGACGCGGACGTCGACCCGCGGCGCATCCGCCGGATCCTGCACAACCTGATCGGCAACGCCATCGAGCACGGCGAAGGGAAACCCGTCGTCATCTCCGTCGACAGCAACGCCGGCGCGGTCGCGCTGGCGGTGCGCGACTACGGCATGGGAATGACCGAAGCGGAGGTCTCGCACGTGTTCGACCGTTTCTGGCGTGCCGACCCGTCCCGCCGGCGCACGATCGGCGGAACGGGGCTTGGGCTGGCGATCTCTCTCGAGGATGCAACCGCCCACAGGGGCTCGCTCCAGGTGTGGTCGAGCCCCGGCAACGGTTCCTGCTTCCGGCTGACCCTGCCCCGGGGCGAGAGCGGGGAATTGATCAACTCCCCGCTCCCGTTGCCGCCAACGGATGCGCAGGCCGTGGGCGCTGACTTCACCCCAGGCACCACGCAGGGAGGCCTCTATGCGTAACACGAGGACGATCCGGGCCGCCGCCGTGTTCCTGGCCGCGGCGGTCCTGCTCACGGGGTGCATGGGAATCCCGCGCGAGGGGGGGGTGCGCGACGGCAGGCCGGCGCTTACCGACGACAATCCCGCGCCCGTGTTCCTGCCGTCGAAGCCGCGGAAGGACGCCACACCCGACGCCATCCTGCGCGGCTTCATCGACGCCTCTTCGAGCCCGGAAGGCAACTACGCCATTGCCCGTGAGTTCTTGACTCCCGAGTTCGGCAGCACCTGGGAACCCGACGCCGGCGTCACCGTCGACGACGGGACCGGACGCAGCACGACGGTCGTCGACGAGAGGACCATGCAGTTCTCGGTGACGCCCGTTGCAGAGGTCAATGCAAACGGTCAGTACCAGGATGTCACCTCCTCGTCGCCCGTGCCCCTTCGGTACCAGTTCGCCCAGGTGGGCGGGCAGTGGCGGATCAGCGCGGCGCCCAATGGCACGGTTATCGACCGCACGACGTTCCGGGACGTGTTCAGCGCCCAGGCGCTGTACTTCTTCGACCCGGGTTTCCGCTTCCTCGTTCCCGACCTGCGGTGGTTCCCGCGGGGCGCCTCTGCACCGACGAAGATCGTCAAGGGGGTGCTTGCGGGCCCCAGCCCCTGGCTGGCCGGCGCGGTGGTGACGGCCTTCCCGGCCGGAACGAAACTCACCGCGGACGCGGTCAGGGTGGCCGCGCGCGACGCGAAGGTCGACCTCAACAGTGAGGCCCTGAACGCGGATCGGGTCACCCTCCAGCGGATGAAGACGCAGCTGGCCCGCAGCCTCCCGCCCGGATTGACCGCGACGATCACGATCGACCAGAATTCCCAGGACATCGGGGAGATAGGCCCGAATGCGCCGACCGTGAACCCGCGCGTCGACGCCCGTGCGTTGATCCTCCGCGACCGGCAGTTTGGTTTCCTCGCCGCGAACGGCTCGGGGCTGACTCCCATCGCCGGCATGTCGGAGTCCGTCGTCGCGCTGAAGCCGACCGCGGTCACCCTCGCGCCGGGCCAGACGATGGCGGCGGTGCTCAGCGGCACCGGCGTGTTCGGCGTCCGCGTCGGTGCCGACCCGCTGCTGGTCGATTCCCGCGCGGGCCTGATTGCGCCATCCGTCGACGCCGACGGCTATATCTGGTCGGTGCCGTCCACGAGCCCGGACGAACTGGTCGTGCGGACCGTGTCCGGGGATCCGATTTCCGTTCCGACGCAGTGGCAGGAGGCCACGTCGATCGCCTCCCTCGACGTGTCTCGCGACGGCACGCGCCTGCTCGCGCTGCTCCGGTTTGATTCCGACTATCAGTTCGTGGTCGCATCGATCCAGCGGGAGAACTCCGTACCGGTCGGGCTCGGTGATCCCCTCGTGCTCTCGTCGGGCGAAGGCGCGCCGCTGGACGCGACCTGGATCGACGATCTGACGGCCGGATCGTTGGTGCGGTTGCCCGGCGGCGACGAGCAGATCATCGCCCGGCAGATCGGCGGCGTGACCACCCCCCTGGAGTCCTCGCCCGGCAGCGTCGCCATCGCGGGAAGCAACACGCTGCGCGAGTTGCGTGCCCTGTCGGCGGGGGGCGCCCTGCAGGTGCAGCGCGGGGTCGGCTGGCAGAAACGCATCGACAAGGTCGTCCTCATCGCGGATCAGCAGGGCATTCGCGGCTAGCCTGTCCCCCCCCGGGTCCGCCCGCGCACGGCATCGCACAGACCGAGGGTTCGCCCGCCCCGGCCCTGCCGCCCGCCGCAGGATGGCCGCATGGGCCGTCTCGCTGCAGTCCGCCATGCCATCCTCGACGCCTGGGCCGTCGTGCT
Source organism: Cryobacterium sp. (assembly GCA_039924805.1). GTDB lineage: Bacteria > Actinomycetota > Actinomycetes > Actinomycetales > Microbacteriaceae > Cryobacterium. The sequence goes on along the minus strand of JBDTAA010000229.1, from coordinate 3,882 downwards.
TCCCGCCGAGTGCAGCGGCTGTGGGGAGGCCGACCGTGGGCTCTGCGACTCCTGCCGGGGCGCGCTCCTGCCGGCCGTGCACCCGTGCCACCGCGACGGCGTGCTCGTGTGGTCGGCCCTGGACTACTCCGGGGTGGCAAGGCGCGTGATCGGCGCCTACAAGGACGGAGGGCGCACGGATTCCGCGTCCGCGCTGGCCGTCCCGCTCGGGCTGGCCGTCGCCGCGGCCCTCGCCGCTCCGACGGGGTCCACGCGCGGGGGAGTGCATCTGGTGACGATCCCGTCCTCGCGGCAGGCGTGGCGCGCCCGGGGATTCCACCCCGTCGAACTGTTGCTGGCGCGCGCCGGTCTCGCACCCACGTCGGTGCTCATGCAGACCGGCGACACCGTGGACCAGGTCGGCCTGGGACGGGCGGCACGCGGCGCCAACCGGGCCGGCTCGCTGGTTGCACGCGGGCCCCTCGACGGCTTCAGCTGTGTGGTCGTCGACGACATCCTCACCACCGGTGCGACCATCCTTGCGGCCCGACACGCCGTGCTCCAGGCCGGCGGCGACGTCGTCGGGTTGGCAACTCTCGCGGAAACACGGCGTCGCCACCCCGCCCTGTGAGGCTCACCGGGAACGGCCAAATAAAAGCTGTGACTTATCCCCTGTACCGGCTACGGTTGGTCTTAACGGCGCGCAACGATCGCCCAGTTTCAGGGCGGTCCGCCGGATCTGGAGGTCGTCATGGAAACTAACATCGTTGGGCGCAACCTAGGCATCACAGATCGGTTTCGGCAATACTCCACGGAGAAGGCCGAGAAAATCGCCGGCCTTGCGGACAAGCCCCTCGCGCTTGAGATCAAGGTCAGCCGTCATCACGAAAAGAACGGCGCCGCAGGCAACGACCGGGTCGAACTGACCCTGATCGGGAAGGGTCCCCTCGTGCGGGCCGAAGCGGACGGCTCCGACAAGTACGCAGCGTTCGACGTCGCACTCGGCCGGCTGCTGGAACGTGTTCGCCGGGCCAAGGACCGCAGGAAGGTGCACCGCGGTGGCGCGCACCGTCCGACGTCGCTTCAGGAGGCAACCGCCGGTGGCTTCAGCGTGGTCGACATCACACCGGCCGACGTCGAGACCCTCGAGCGGGTGCGCACGGGCGCGGTCCCGATCGTGACAGAGGAACACCCGGCCGCAGCCGACGACGAGGAATATTGCCCCGTCGTTATCCGCCGCAAGGTTTTCGCGGCGGCGCCGATGACCGTGGACGACGCCCTGTACTTCATGGAACTCGTCGGGCATGACTTCTACCTGTTCCAGGATGCCGAAACGAAGCGTCCGAGCGTCGTGTACCGGCGCAAGGGCTGGGACTACGGTGTCATCGAGCTCGACGATAAGGCGGAGGCACTGCGCGAGGCGTAGGCCACTGCCCGCCGGCCCAGCCCGCAACCAAGTAGCATTGCTATAGTTGCCGGCTGGGCCGGCGTTACGTGCGTCCGACCGGACGACAGGCGCGAAACTGCGCCATGACGACTAGTGGAGTGCATTCGTGGCCTCAATTCTTGAAAAGGTTCTTCGTGTAGGCGAGGGACGCGTCCTGCGTCGCCTCGAGAACTACGCCAAGGCGATCAACGCGCTTGAAGAAGACTTCAGCCACCTCACCGACGAGGAGTTGAAGAACGAGACCGTGCAGCTCCGCGAGCGGCACTCGAACGGCGAATCGCTCGACGACCTTCTGCCCGAGGCATTCGCGGCCGTGCGCGAGGCATCCACCCGCACCCTGGGCCTGCGTCACTTCGACGTGCAGCTGATGGGTGGGGCGGCCCTGCACCTCGGCAACATCGCCGAGATGAAGACCGGTGAGGGTAAGACCCTCGTGGCGACGACGGCCGCGTACCTCAACGCGATCACCAGCCGCGGCGTGCACGTCATCACGGTCAACGACTACCTCGCCAGCTATCAGAGCGAGCTCATGGGCCGCGTCTTCCGCGCCCTCGGGATGACGACCGGCTGCATCCTCTCCGGCCAGACCCCCGAGCAGCGTCGCGACCAGTACCAGGCGGACATCACCTACGGCACGAACAACGAGTTCGGCTTCGACTACCTGCGCGACAACATGGCGTGGCAGGCATCGGACATGGTTCAGCGCGGCCACTACTACGCGATCGTCGACGAGGTCGACTCGATCCTCATCGACGAGGCCCGCACGCCGCTGATCATCTCCGGCCCGGCCTCGGGCGAGGCGAACCGGTGGTTCAACGAATTCGCCGGCCTGGCCAAGCGGCTCGTCCCCGACGTCGACTTCGAGGTCGACGAGAAGAAGCGCACCGTTGGCGTGCTCGAGCCCGGCATCGAAAAGGTCGAGGACTACCTCGGCATCGACAACCTCTATGAATCGGCGAACACCCCGCTCATCTCCTTCCTCAACAACTCGATCAAGGCCAACGCCCTGTTCAAGAAGGACAAGGACTACGTCGTCATGAACGGCGAGGTGCTCATCGTCGACGAACACACGGGCCGCATCCTGATGGGCCGCCGGTACAACGAGGGCATCCACCAGGCCATCGAGGCCAAGGAGGGCGTCGCGGTCAAGGCCGAGAACCAGACCCTGGCCACCGTCACCCTGCAGAACTACTTCCGCCTGTACTCGAAGCTGTCCGGCATGACCGGCACGGCCGAGACCGAGGCCGCCGAGTTCATGAGCACCTACAAGCTCGGTGTCGTGCTGATCCCGACGAACAAGCCGATGAAGCGCATCGACCAGGCCGACCTCGTGTACAAGAACGAGGAGGCCAAGTTCGGCCAGGTCGTCGAGGACATCCTCGAACGCCACGAGAAGGGGCAGCCGGTCCTGGTCGGAACGACGAGCGTCGAAAAGAGCGAGTACCTCTCCAGGCTGCTCGCCAAGAAGGGTGTTCGCCACGAGGTGCTGAACGCGAAGAACCACGCCCGTGAGGCCGCAATCGTCGCGCAGGCCGGCCGGCTCGGCTCCGTGACCGTGGCCACCAACATGGCCGGCCGCGGCACCGACGTGATGCTCGGTGGCAACGCCGAGTTCATCGCCGTCGCCGAGATGAACGGCCGGGGCCTCAGCCCGGTGGAAACCCCGGAGGAATACGAAGCCGAGTGGGACGGCGTGTTCCAGACCGTCAAGGACAAGGTCACCGAAGAGGCCGACAAGGTCATCGCCGTCGGAGGACTCTACGTTCTGGGAACCGAACGCCACGAGTCCCGCCGAATCGACAACCAGCTCCGCGGCCGCAGCGGCCGCCAGGGTGACCCGGGCGAGAGCCGCTTCTACCTGTCCCTCACCGACGACCTGATGCGCCTGTTCAACGCCGGCGCGGCCGAGAGCCTGATGGGGCGCCAGGGCGTTCCCGACGACATGGCGATCGAGTCGAAGATCGTCAGTCGCGCCATCCGCAGCGCCCAGTCGCAGGTGGAAGGCCGCAACGCCGAGATCCGCAAGAACGTGCTCAAGTACGACGACGTGTTGAACCGCCAGCGTGAGGCGATCTACAGCGACCGCCGTCACATCCTCGAGGGCGATGACCTGCACGTGCGCACCCAGAAGTTCCTCGAGAATGTCATCGACGAGGTGCTCGAAGTGCACACCGGTGAGGGCAACGGCGACGACTGGGACTTCGATGCGCTCTGGACGGAGCTCAAGACGCTCTACCCGATCGGCCTGACGATCGACGAGGTCGTCGCCGAAGCCGGCAACAGGGGCAAGATCAACCGCGACTTCATGCGCCGCGAAATCATGTCGGATGCCACGGTCGCCTACCAGGTGCGCGAGGCGTCGCTCGGAGCGCCGGCCATGCGCGAACTTGAGCGCCGCGTCGTTCTGTCGGTCATCGACCGCCGGTGGCGGGACCACCTCTACGAGATGGACTACC
>JBDTAA010000228.1:0-9165 GCA_039924805.1 Cryobacterium sp. | reverse complement strand
TCGGTGTCGGCAATATCGTCGGTCTCGGCGGCAATCTGGAGGCGGGGGAGTCGGCCTTGGACGCGGCCGTCCGCGAGGTCGAGGAGGAGTCGGGCCTGGTCGTCACGGCATCCGATCTCGTGCCGCTTGGCCTGCTGACGTACCTGTTCCCGCACCGGGAATCGTGGAGCCAGGAGTCGAGCGTGTTCGTCTGCGACGAGTGGACTGGCACCCCGCGGGAATCAGACGAGCTCAATCCCGAATGGTTCGATGTGGCAAGATTGCCTGTCGACCAAATGTGGGATGACGCCCGTCACTGGTTGCCCGGCGTGCTCGCAGGCACTCCGGTGCGCGCAACATTCACGTTTGGCGAAGATTTGGAGACGGTTGTGGCGCGTGCCTGAATTCACACTGATAGTCGTGCTGGTCATCGCACTGGCACTGATATTCGACTTCACTAACGGATTCCATGACACCGCAAACGCGATGGCCACCCCCATCGCCACCGGCGCGATGCGTCCCAAGGTCGCGGTCGCGGTCGCGGCCGTGCTCAACCTGGTCGGTGCGTTCCTGTCCACCGAGGTCGCCAAGACCATCTCCGGCGGCATGATCAGGGAGGGTGAGGGCGGCATCCTGATCACCCCCGAGCTCATCTTCGCCGGGCTGATCGGCGCCATCGTCTGGAACCTGATCACCTGGTTGCGCGGACTGCCGTCGAGCTCAAGCCACGCGCTGTTCGGCGGACTGATCGGCGCCACCATCATCGGTGTCGGTTTCAACGCCATCGACTTCGGGGTGGTGATGGCCAAGGTCATCCTGCCCGCGCTCATCGCGCCGCTCATCGTTGGCCTCGTCGCTTTCCTCTCGACTCGGCTCGCCTATGCCGTTACCCGGCGCGAGGCCGGGCTCCCCGACGGCCGAGGCGGCTTCCGCTTCGCCCAGATCTTCTCCTCGTCGCTCGTTGCCCTCGCCCACGGCACCAACGACGCCCAGAAGACCATGGGCGTGATTACCCTGACCCTGATCGCCGGCGGCTACCAGGTTGTCGGCACCGGCCCGGTCTTCTGGGTGGTCGCGGCCTGTGCGCTCGCGATCGCGATCGGCACGTACACGGGCGGCTGGCGCATCATCCAGACCATGGGACGTGGCCTCACCGAAATCAAGCCGGCCCAGGGTTTCGCCGCCGAAACGAGCACAGCCGCAACGATCCTGGCCTCAAGCCACCTCGGCTTTGCGCTGTCCACCACCCAGGTGGCCTCCGGGTCGGTCATCGGGTCCGGCCTCGGGCGCCGTGGGTCGACGGTGCGCTGGGGCATGGCCGGACACATCGCGCTCGGCTGGGTGCTCACACTGCCGGCCGCCGGCATCATGGGCGCCTTCGCCGCCGGACTGGCCCTGCTCGGTCCGATCGGCATCGTCCTGGACGTGATCATCGGATCGATCGTCGTCGCCGGCATCTACTGGTGGTCGCGCGGCAGCCGGGTGTCGCATGAGAACCTGCTCCACGACATGGATGACGCCGGTCGCGTCGTCAGGATCACGAAGACTCCGCGCAAGCCCGCGCGCAGGAACCGACAGAAGGTGGCACTGTGATGAATTGGGGCGCGTTCTTGGTTGTGGCGGCCGCCTCGCTGGTGTCGTCGGCCCTCATCGTCACGATGTACTCGCTGGGCCTCCGGCTGATGACCACGGCGGGGCGTAGCCCCGAAGTCGGTCCGGCCGAGTTCACGGGTGCGATCACGGTACTGACGCCGAAGCGGCAGGCCAAGGATGCCAAGCGCACGCGAAAGGCCCTCGCGGCCAACCCGTTGACGGACGGCCAGAAGAGGCTCGCCCTCGTCGGCGCCTACGCCTGCTTCTCGCTCTGCGCGGTGGCCGTGCTGTACGGCGTCTACCTCATCGTCCCGGCACTGCACGGCGCCTAGGGGCGCCGAGCCCTATGCCGTGCCGCGGCGCGAGCCGATCGCGCTCATCAGATGGTAGATCACGATGGCGGCGACCGTGCCGAGCGCGATGCCGTTGAAGCCGACGGCGCCGAGCGTGAGCTGGTAGTCGGCGATTCCGATGATCAGCGCGGTCGCGGCCGTGAACTGGTTGACCGGCTTCGTGAAGTCGACCCTGTTGTCCAGCCAGATCTTCACACCGATCACCCCAATAAGGCCGTACAGCGCCGTTGTTACGCCGCCGAGCACGCCGGCCGGGATCGTGTTGATCAGCTCACCCATCTTCGGTGAAAGCCCCAGCAGCACGGCCACGACGCCGGCGACCCAGTAGGCCGCCGTCGAGTAGACGCGCGTCGCGGCCATCACGCCGATGTTCTCGCCGTATGTGGTGGTGCCGGAGCCGCCGCCGAACCCGGCAAGCATCGTTGCCAGGCCGTCGGCGAACAGCGCGCGGCCGGTGTACTGGTTGACACTCGCATCCGTCATCTGGGCCACGCCCTTGATGTGGCCGACGTTCTCGGCTATCAGCACGAGCACGACGGGCAGAAACGCCGGCAGCACACCAAGCACGGCCGGGTTCTCGAACGGGTTGGTCGGGGCGGTGAACTGCGGCAGGCCGATCCATGCGGCCTCGGCGACCTTGGTGAAACTGACCTCGCCGAGGAGCACTGCCGCGATGTAGCCGACGACCACGCCGAGAAAGATCGAGAGGCGCCCCAGGATGCCCCGAAACAGCACGGTGCAGAGGATGACCGCGGCCAGGGTGATCACGGCGGTGAGCGGCGCTTCCCCGAAATTGGCCTTCGCGACCGGGGCCAGGTTGAACCCGATCAGGGCGACGATGGCGCCGGACACGACCGGCGGCATGAGCGTGTTGATCCAGCCGGTGCCGGTGACTTGTACGATCACGCCAACTGCCGCCAGGAGGGCGCCCACGACGAGGATGCCGAACAGGGCGCTGCCCATGCCGGCCGTGGCTGTCGCAGCCGTGATCGGTGCGATGAACGCGAACGACGAGCCGAGGTAGCTGGGCAGCCTGTTCTTCGTGATCAGCAGGAAGAGCAGGGTTCCGATGCCGGAGAACAGCAGCGTCGTGCTCGGCGGGAAGTTCGTGATCAGCGGCACGAGGAAGGTCGCGCCGAACATGGCGACCACGTGCTGGGAGCCGATTCCGATGGTGATCGGCCAGTTCAGTCGCTCCCCGGGAGCGACGACCTCCTGTGCCCCAACCGTCTTTCCGTCACCGTGCAGGGTCCAGGGCAGAGCCATGTGTTTCTCATTTCGTTGCATTTTTAGCCTCAGGCGATCGTAGTGAATATGATCAGGCCGTGAGTCCACTCGCCCGAACGGGCCGCCCCCATGGCCTCGGCCGCGCCGACGCGACCGTGACCGAGGTGCGTGTGGCGACGGGCCGGCTCCGCGGGATCGCCGAACGCGGCGTGCTGGCCTGGCGGGGTATCCCTTACGCCGCGGCGCCGGTGGGGGACCTACGTTTCCGGGCGCCGAAGCCGGCGGAACCGTGGACGGGCGTGCGTGACGCCGGCGGCTGGGGGCCGGCCGCGCCTCAGCTTCGTCGTGGCCAGTTCATCGGCGCCCACCCGCGCATCCCGCAGTCCGAGGATTGCCTGAACCTCAACGTTCTGGTGCCCGATGCCCCGGTCGACCCCGCAGCCCTGCTGCCCGTCATGGTGTTCATCCACGGCGGGGCGTACAGCGTCGGTTCGTCGCGCGAATACCCGCGCCAGGGCGAGGGACTGGTGCGACGCGGCGGAGTCGTCTACGTCAGCCTGAACTATCGTCTCGGCGCCCTCGGCTACCTCGACTTCAGTCGTTTCTCCACGCCGACGCGTCCGTTGGAAAGCAACCTGGGCTTGCGCGACCAGGTCGCCGCCCTCCGCTGGGTGAGCGAGAACATCCGCGCCTTCGGAGGTGACCCGGACGCCGTGACGCTGTTCGGAGAGTCGGCCGGCGGTAACGCGGTCACCACGCTGATGACGGTGCCCGCGGCGGCCGGGCTGTTCCACCGCGCGATCGCGCAGAGCGCGCCGCCGAATGCGGTGTACCCGAGCGAGCTGAGCGCCGAATGGGCCGGCAGGTTCGTCGAAATCCTGCGCGGCATCGTGGGCGGCGACGCGGATGCCACGAGCCTCCTGATCAACGCCGACCCGCTCAGCCTCGCGGCGGCGACTGCCGTGCTCACGGCGGAGGCCCCCGACGCCTACCCGGGCACGAACCCGCTCTGCCCGGTCATCGATGGCGACTTCCTGCCCGAACGCCCGCTCGACTCCTTCCGGGACGGGCGAGCACACCGGGTGCCCTTGATCATTGGCACCAACGAGCGGGAGGGCTCGTTGTTCAGCGGACGGATCGACATCCTCGCGTCGACTCCCACGCGCATCCGGGGGATCTTCACCAAGACGAAGAAGAAGGCGCGGAAGGAGCTCACGTCGCACTATCCGGGACTGCCCGGCCAGAGGGCGGGGCTCGACTTCGGCGGCGACTACGCCTTCTGGTATCCGAGCGTGCGGGTCGGAGAGAGACACTCCCGGTACGCGCCGGTGCACTTCTACCGGTTCGACGCTGCCCCCGTTCTGTTGCGTCGGATGGGGCTCGACGCCACGCACGGGCTGGAGATGTTTCCCCTGTTCGACCGGCTGGACGGCTGGTTCGGACGCGGGATGACCGCGCTCGGCGGCCGAAGGGCCTTCCAGGAGATCGGGGTCAGGATGCAGGGCTGGTGGACCGAGTTCGCTCATTCCGGCGTGCCGGATGCCGACTGGCCCGGGTACGAGGAGCGGGAGAGACGCACTCTGATCATCGACGCCGTCGACCGGGTCGAGTCAGACCCGCTCGGTGATCGACGGCGGGCCTGGGGCGCGTTCGTGCCGCATGTCTGAGCGACACGGCCGAGCGCCTAAACTGGTCAGCTGAGAGTCAGCCGCGACGGCCACGGGGAGCACACCATTTCAGCAACACAGACCAGCACAGCCACGCCCGCGCAGCAGCCGCAGGGACTCAAGGCCCGCACGGACCGCTACTTCGAGATCACGGGTCGCGGGTCGACCTGGGGTCGCGAGGTACGCGGTGGGCTCGTCACGTTCGTGACCATGGCCTACATCGTCATCCTCAACCCGCTGATCCTCGGCGGGTTCAGTGCGGAGCAGGCGACCGTCGACGTGGTGGGCGGATGGCTGCCCAACGCCCAGGTCGCCGCCGTGACGGCCCTCACCGCCGGAGTCATGACCATCCTCTTCGGGGTCATTGCCCGGCTGCCGTTCGGCTTCGCCGCCGGGCTCGGCATCAACTCCTTCCTCGCAGCGAGCGTCGTGGGCCAGGTGACGTGGGCGGAGGCGATGGGCCTCATCGTCATCAACGGCCTCATCATCGTGCTGCTCGCGTCAACCGGTCTCCGCGCGATGATCTTCACCGCCGTCCCGCAGCAGCTGAAGCTCGCCATCACGGTGGGGATCGGCCTGTTCATCGCCTTCATCGGCCTTGTCGATTCCGGCTTCGTGCGTTCGAGCGGCTTCGCGGCACCGCCCGTGCAGCTCGGCGAGAATGGGTCCGTCACGACCCTGCCGACCACCGTGTTCGTGATTGGACTGATCATCATCGGCGTGCTGCTCGCTCGCAAGGTCAAGGCCGCACTCCTCATCGGCATCGTGGCCACGACCGTCATCGCGGTCGTCCTCGAGGCCATCTTCAAGGTAGGCCCGTCGCTGGGCACGAATCCGGCCGGCTGGAACCTGAACGCGCCCGTGCTACCGACGACCATCGTCGCTGTACCCGACCTCGGCCTGCTCGGCCAGGTCAGCTTCGGCGCGTTCGACCGCATCGGCGTGCTGGCCGCCACCATGCTCGTCTTCACGCTCGTCTTCACGAACTTCTTCGACGCGATGGGCACGATGACCGGCCTGGCCAACGAGGCAGGACTCGCCGACAAGAACGGGAACTTCCCTCGGCTGAAATCCGCATTGATCGTCGAGGGAATCGGCGCCGTCGCCGGTGGTGCGGCATCCGCCTCGTCGAACACGGTGTTCATCGAATCCGGCGCCGGAATCGGCGAGGGTGCACGTACCGGGCTCGCCAACGTGGTGACCGGGGTGCTGTTCCTGGCCGCAATGTTCTTCACGCCGCTCACGCAGATCGTGCCTCTCGAGGTCGCCGCAGCCGCACTGGTTATCGTCGGGGCCCTGATGGTCTCGCAGATCCGGCACATCGACTTCAGTGAATTCTCGATCGTGCTTCCGGTCTTCCTCACCATTATCGTGATGCCGCTCACCTACTCGATCGCGAACGGCATCGGCGCCGGCTTCATCAGCTGGGTTCTCGTGCGGTCGCTGTCCGGCAAGGCACAGGGCATCAGCCCGCTGCTCTGGATCGTGGCCGTCGGCTTCCTGGTCTACTTCGTGCGCGGCCCGATCGAGGCCATGTTGGGGTAATACGCGGCCACGAGGCCGGTCCACCGACAGATCCGCGGCCGGACCCGTGGTGCTCCCCAGTCTGCTCCAGTACCGTAGCCAGTGGATCGCACTCGCGTATCGCACCACGACACAGAAGGACAACCGAAATGTCCTCGATCGCCCCCGAACCTGCATACGTTCCAACGACGGCGCAACCGGCCGGTGACGGTGCCCTCGCGGTGACAAGCCTCGTGCTCGGCCTCCTGTCCATCTTTGCGGGCTGGACGTTCCTCGTGCCGCTGGCCGGACTCACCGTCGGGATCCTTTCGCTGAGGCGCGAACCGCAGAACCGAACCGTGGCGATCTGGGGCATCGTGCTCAACGCCGTCGTGCTCGCCGGAGTCGTCGTGCTCGCATTGCTGCTCCTGGTCGCCATCGCAGCCGGGCTGGCAGTGCTGCCTTTCGCCTTCTCGCTGTAGGTCCACGGGCGCGACCCCCGGGGGCGTGCTACTCGAGGAAGCCGCGCAGCAGCAGGGCCGTGCCGGCGAGATGTTCGCTCATCGCCTGGGCGGCGACTTCCGGGCGGCCGGTGAGGATCGCGATCGCGATCTGTTCGTGCTGGGTGTTGGAGTGGGCGATGTTCGGCCCGAGCGATGGAATGTTATCGAGCAGCTCGTTGACCCGCATCCGCACGTCGGCGATGAGAGGCGTCAGTGAGGCCGAACCCGCCAGTTCACCAATCATCAGGTGGAATCGCGAGTCAAGCCGGCGGTACTCATCGCCGGTGGCGGCGTTCGCCTCGACGAGGCTCAGCCACAGCAGCTCGCGTTGGCTGGGAGTGAGCGCGCGACCGGCGGCGTGACGCGCGGCTCCCACCTCGAGGATCTCGCGCAGGGTGAGCGTGTCCTCGATGGTCTCCGCAGTGAACTCGGCTGCGTGCGCCAACCCGTCGTTCTGGTGCGTGCCGGGGGTGAGCGTCGGCAGGATATCGCTGACAAAGGTGCCGCCGTACCGACCCCGCCGGGACACGAGATAGCCGGCTTCGCTGAGCGAGGCGATCGCGTCGCGCACGGTGTCCCGGCTGACGGCGAGCATGGCGGCGAGTTCCCGTTCGGCGGGAAGACGCTCGCCCGGGCCGACCAGGCCAAGGCGCACCGTCTGAAGGAGCCGCTGGACGGTCTCCTCGAACGAGTTGCCGCCGCGCACTGGGCGCAGCAGCAACTCACCGTGGAGACCGGTCGGCTCGTCCATTACATCGGCGTCGTGTAAGCGGAGCTGATGCCGCCGTCGACGAGGAACGTCGACGCGGTGATGAAGGACGAGTCATCGCTGGCCAGGAACGCAACCGCGGCCGCTAGTTCCTCCGCCTCGGCGAAACGTCCGAGCGGGATGTGCACGAGGCGGCGGGCCGCGCGCTCCGGGTCCTTCGCGAAGAGCTCCTGGAGCAGGGGCGTGTTCGCCGGGCCCGGGCAGAGTGCGTTGACCCGGATGCCCTGCCGGGCGAACTGCACGCCCAGCTCACGGCTCATCGCGAGCACGCCGCCCTTGGACGCGGTGTACGAGATCTGGCTGGTGGCCGATCCCATCACTGCGACGAAGGAGGCGGTGTTGATGATCGACCCCTTGCCCTGCCTGACCATGTGCCGGAGCGCGGCACGGCAGCAGAGGTACACCGACTTGAGATTGACGTCCTGCACCTTCTCCCAGGCCGGCAGTTCCGTGGTGAGGATCGAGTCGTCTTCGGGCGGGGAGATCCCGGCGTTGTTGAAGGCGATGTCGACCGAGCCGTAGGTGAGGACCGCGGTGTCGAACAGCGCGTTCACCTGGTCCTCATCCGTCACGTTGACCTTCACGAACAGGCCGTCGACCAGGTCGGCGGCAGCGAGGCCGGCCTTCTCGTCCATGTCGCCGATGACGACCTTCGCGCCCTCGGCCGCGAAGCGCCGTGCCGTGGCCAGGCCGATGCCGCTCGCTCCGCCGGTGACGACGGCGACTTTGCCGGCGAGACGCTGGGTGAGGTCGATGGGGGTGATGCTCATTCGGTGCTCCTTGGGTGGGAAGGGGAGGGCTGGTTAGTCGACGGCAATGAAGACATTCTTTGTTTCGGTGAAGTGCAGGGGCGCATCCGGGCCGAGCTCGCGGCCGAGGCCCGATTGCTTGAACCCGCCGAAGGGCGTCGAATAGCGCACGGAGGAGTGCGAGTTGACCGACAGGTTGCCTGCCTCGACGCCGCGGGCCACCCGGATGGCCCGGCCGACGTCCCTCGTCCAGATGGAACCGGACAGCCCATAGTCGGAGTCATTGGCCAGCTGCAGAGCATCGGCTTCATCGTCGAAGGGGAGCACGGTGACGACGGGGCCGAAGATCTCGTCGGTGACCGTGCGATCCGTGCGCGACTGCGGGGTCAGCACGGTTGGCGCGAACCAATAGCCCGGTCCGTCCGGGGCGGTTCCCCGGAACGCTATGGGCGCGTCGTCCGGAACGTACGACTGCACCGACGACAGGTGCTTGGCCGAGACGAGTGGACCCATCTCGGTCGCCTCGTCGGCGGGGTCGCCCACGCGCACGCCGGCGACGGCGGGTTCGAGAAGTTCCATGAACCTGTCGTAGGCGCTGCGTTCCACCAGGATGCGGCTGCGGGCGCAGCAATCCTGGCCCGCATTCTCGAACACCCCGTACGGCGCCGCGGCGGCGGCCTTCTCGAGGTCGGCGTCGGCGAAGATCACGTTCGCGGATTTGCCGCCGAGCTCGAGCGTGACGCGCTTGATCGTGGCCGCCGCGCCCGCCATCACGCCGCGGCCGACCTCGGTCGAGCCGGTGAACCCGATCTTGGCGACGTC
>JBDTAA010000227.1:0-2663 GCA_039924805.1 Cryobacterium sp. | reverse complement strand
CGACGCCCATATTGTGTGTGATCAACACGATTGCGGTACCGAATTCGCTCCGGCAGCGGCGGAGCAGGTCGAGGATCTCGGCCTGCACGGTCACGTCGAGAGCGGTCGTCGGCTCGTCGGCGACGATCAGCTCTGGATCGAGCACGAGCGCCATGGCAATGACAACACGCTGCTTCTGCCCCCCGGAGAACTGGTGTGGGTAGTAGTTGACACGTTCGTGGGGGTCGGGAATTCCCACCTTGCCGAGCATCTCGACGGCTTTCGCTTTCGCCTCCGCGCGCGAGTACTTTCCGTGCGCTCGAAGGCCTTCGGCGATCTGCCAGCCGACGGTGTACACCGGGTTCAAGGCCGTCGACGGCTCCTGGAACACCATCGACACATCGGTGCCGCGCACCTGGCGCATCTGCGCCTTGGAGAGGGAGACGATGTCGCTTTGGCTGGAGCCGTCCTTGCTGGTGAGGATGACGGCGCCGTTCATGGTCGCCGTCTCCGGCAGGAGCCCGAGTATGGTCTTGGCGGTGACGGTCTTGCCACTGCCGCTCTCCCCGACGATCGCGAGCACTTCGCCGGGGGCAACGGTCAGGCTGACGTTGTCGACGGCCTTGACCGCTCCGGCGTCGGTCGAGAAGGAAATGCCGAGGTCCTTGATGGTGAGGACGTTGGTCATGACGTGGCCTCCAAGCCGTCGGAGGTCGGTTTCGTTCTGGTCTCGAGCCCATCCAGCCCACCGGGGCCGGCGACGAGGGTGCCACCGGGAACGACGGAGGTCTCTGCGACCTCGCCGGCCGCCTGGGCGACACGACGGCGCCCGCGCAGCCGCGGGTCGGCCAGGTCGTTGAGGCTCTCGCCGACGAGCGTGATGCCGAGGACCACGAGCACGATCGCGAGGCCGGGGAACAGTGACGTCCACCAGATCCCACTCGTGACATCCGACAACGCCTTGTTGAGGTCGTAGCCCCACTCCGACGCGGCGGAGGGCTCGATGCCGAAGCCCACGAAGCCGAGGCCGGCCAGGGTGAGAATCGCCTCTGAGGCGTTGAGCGTGAAGATCAACGGCAACGTGCGAGTGGCATTGCGCAACACATGCCGGAACATGATCCGGCTGTTACTGGCGCCGAGCACCCGGGCGGACTCGACGTAGGCCTCCGCCTTGATCCGCACCGTTTCCGCACGAATCACCCGGAAGTACTGCGGGATGAAGACCACCGTGATCGAGATGGCCGCGGCGAGCACTCCACCGATCAGGTTGGACCGGCCGCCGGAGATAACGATCGCCATCACGATCGCCAACAGCAGCGACGGGAAGGCGTAGACGGCGTCGGAGATGACGACGAGGATGCGGTCGAGCCAGCCACCGAAGTAGCCGGACAGGAGACCGAGAATGACACCGGCGAAGATCGACAGGACCACGGCGACGATGATCACGAAGATCGCTGTCTGCGAGCCCCAGATCACGCGGGATAGAACGTCGTACCCGCCCACGGTCGTTCCGAGGAGGTGATCGGCGCCCGGAGGGACCTGGGCACCGAATCGGCCGTTCTCGTCTCGCAGCTGGCTGTAGCCGTAGGGAGAGATTAGGGGCGCGAAAATCGCGGTGAGAATGAAGACGCCGGTGATGATCAGACCGGCGACGAGCATGCCGCGCTGCAGGCCGACACTCTGGCGGAGCTGGTGGACGATGGGCAGTCGTGCCAGCACGCTGCGCTTGCGGGTGTGTGTCAGATCGGAGTCCGAGGTCATGACTAGTACCTCACTCTCGGGTCGATGATCGCCGCAATGATGTCGACGATGAAGTTGGACAGCGCGACTATGACGGCGAGTAATGCGACAATTCCCTGCACGGCGACGTAGTCGCGCGCCTTGATGAATTCGATGAGCATGAACCCAAGCCCCTTCCATTCGAAGGTGGTCTCGGTCAGCACGGCCCCACCGAGCAGCAGCGCAATCTGCAGGCCGATGACCGTAATGATCGGGATGAGCGCCGGGCGGTAGGCGTGCTTGGTCACCAGTCGGAACTCGCTCACACCGCGCGAGCGGGCGGCATCCACGTAATCGGTACCGAGCGTGCCGATGACGTTCGTGCGCACGAGACGCAGGAACACACCGGCGGTGAGGAGACCCAGCGCGAGGGACGGCAGGACGGCGTGCGAGAGGACGTCCATCAGGATGGCCGGGTTGCCCGTTTGGATGGCATCAATCGTGTAGATGCCCGTCTTGTTGGGCAGCAGTTGCATCTCGAGTTCGGAGCCGGTACGCGCTCGACCCGCAACGGGGAGAACCTTGAACCAGACCGCGAAGACGAGCTTGAACAGCAGACCGGAGAAGAACACCGGGGTGGCGTAGCAGAGGATCGCGAAGACGCGCAGGAATGCGTCCGGCGTCTTGTCCCGGTAGTACGCGGCGATCATCCCGAGTGGAATGCCGACGATGAAGGCGACGAGGAGCCCGTAAAAGGCGAGTTCGGCGGTGGCAACACCGAACGTCAGGAGGATCTCCGTGACCGGACGGTTGGTGCTGATCGTCGTGCCGAAGTTACCCGTGAAGACCTGGCCGAGGTACTCGAAGTACTGGATCAGGATCGGACGGTCGTACCCGGCCGCGGAGATCCGCTCCGCCAGTTGTTCCGGTCCGAGGCGGCCGCCGAGGGCCGCCGTGATCGGGTC
>JBDTAA010000226.1:0-4450 GCA_039924805.1 Cryobacterium sp. | reverse complement strand
TGCGAGCTGCGATATCGACCCGTATGAGATCACCATCGCGCACGAAGGCGATGGGACCTGAGTCCACGGCTTCGGGTGCTATATGGCCGATACACAGTCCGGTTGTGCCGCCTGAGAACCGACCATCCGTTAATAGTAGTACATCGGCGCCGAGCCCTGCGCCCTTGATGGCGGCGGTGATCGAGAGCATTTCGCGCATTCCCGGGCCGCCCTTCGGGCCCTCGTAACGGATGATCACGACGTCACCCTTTTCGATGCGTCCTTCGGTCAGGGCGTCCATCGCCGCACGCTCACGCTCGAACACCCGCGCCGGTCCTTCGAAGACGTCACTGTCGAAGCCCGCGGTCTTCACCACGGCCCCCTCCGGCGCCATCGACCCCTTGAGCACCGTGATTCCGCCGCTGGCGTGGATCGGGTTGTCAAGGGTGCGTATGACGGTGCCGTCGAGTTCCGGCGGGTCGATCTCCGCGAGGTTCTCGGCGACGGTCTTGCCGGTGACCGTCAGGGCGTCGCCGTGGATCAGGCCGGCTTCGAGCAGCGCGCGCATGACGGCGGGAACGCCGCCGTGGCGGTCGACGTCGTTCATCACGTACTCGCCGAAGGGCTTGAGGTTTCCGATGTGCGGAACCTTGTCGCCGATCCGGTTGAAGTCGTCGAGGGTGAGCTCGACATCGGCCTCGTTGGCGATGGCCAGGAGGTGCAGGACGACGTTGGTGGATCCGCCGAACGCCATCGCGACGGCGATCGCGTTCTCGAACGCCTTCTTGGTGAGGATGTCCCTGGCGGTGATTCCCAGGCGCAGCAGGTTGACGACGGCCTCGCCAGAGCGGTGCGCGTAGTAGTCGCGGCGGCGGTCGGCCGCGGCAGGTGACGCGGAGCCAGGCAGGCTCATACCGAGCGCCTCGGCGACACTTGCCATCGTGTTGGCGGTGTACATGCCGCCGCAGGCACCCTCGCCAGGGGCGAAGGCACATTCGATCCGCTTCGCGTCCGCCTCGCTCATCCGCCCGGCCTTGACCGCGCCGACGGCCTCGAAGGAGTCGATGATCGTGATGTCCTTCTCCGTGCCGTCGGAGAGCTTGACCCAGCCGGGGGCGATCGATCCGGCGTAGAGGAACACGGAGGCCAGGTCGAGGCGTGCCGCGGCCATCAGCATGCCGGGAAGCGACTTGTCGCAACCGGCAAGGAGCACGGAGCCGTCGAGGCGCTCCGCCTGCATGACAACCTCGACCGAGTCGGCGATGACCTCACGCGAGACGAGGGAGAAGTGCATGCCCTCATGGCCCATGGAGATTCCGTCGGAGACGGAGATGGTGCCGAACTGCAGCGGGTATCCGCCGCCGGAGTGCACGCCCTCCTTCGATGCCTGCGCGAGGCGGTCGAGCGAGAGGTTGCAGGGCGTGATCTCGTTCCACGAGCTGGCGATGCCGATCTGGGGCTTGTCCCAGTCCGCGTCTCCCATCCCGACGGCGCGGAGCATGCCCCGCGATGTCGTGGCTTCGATCCCGTCCGTGACGTCGCGGCTGCGTGGTTTCAGATCATTCTCAGGCATGCTCCGAGTCTAGAACGTCTGCGCGGCGGCCACGGGTCACTCTAATTCAATGGTTGCCCCCGGAAGTCTGCGAGGAGCCGGAGCATGTCCGTTACCTCGCCGGGTCCGCGGACACGGTAGCCGGCGAGCGACACCCCTGCCCCGATTTTGATGCCGATGTCTCCAGGGCGGAGCACCGCGAAGGCGTCCTCGTCCGTGACGTCGTCACCGGCGTAGAGAACCCGGTCGGCGCCCGTATGCTCGCGCAGTCGCTCGAGGGCGTCGCCCTTCGTGCTCGAGCGAACGGAGAATTCGAGCACGTTCTTGCCCTCCCTCACGGTGAGTGCCGGCAGCAGCTCCCCCGTCTGATCGCGCGCCTGGCGTTGGGCTTCCCGCCCGGCGTCCGGGGTCGCGAGCCGCGTGTGCAGGGCGAGTCCGGCCGGCTTGCGTTCGATCCAGGTGCCGGAGACAGACCCCGAGATGCGTTCGAGCACCCCGGCGAGCGCGTCGAGCTGCTCCAGTTCGGCGGCGACCAGGCCCAGTTCGATGTCCGGGGTGTCGAGCTGCACCTCGATGCCGTGCGAGCCGGTCAGCAGAACGTTGCTCTGCGGCTGTGCCACGTTACGAAGGCTCACCAGGGCGCGGCCGGAGACGAACGCGACGCGCACCCCCGGCAGGTCGAGAAGGCGCTGGACCGCTTCCCTCGTGCCCTCGACGGCGCGGGCATCCTCCGGTTGGTCGACGTGCGGAGCGAGGGTGCCATCGAAGTCCAGCGCCACGAGGAGCTTCTCGGCCCCGCTGATCTCGTGCAGCGCTTCATTCAGGTCTGCGGGTATTCCGGCCTGCACGGCGGCTCCTACGGTCAGGGTTCGGAGGAATGACGCCGACCAGGCGGCGACGTCGTTGTCGAAGACCTTGCGACGCAACGCGCGCATCCGGCGCATGCGCTCCGTCTTCGGCATGGCAATCGCGCGGAGCATGGCGGCCTTCACCCCGTCGATGTCATGCGGGTTGATCAGGATGGCCTGCTTGAGCTCATCTGCGGCCCCGGCGAACTCGCTGAGCACGAGCACCCCGCCGGCGTCGAACCGTGTCGCGACGTATTCCTTGGCTACGAGGTTCATGCCGTCGCGCAGTGCCGTGACGAGCATGACATCGGCCGCAAGGTACAGCGCCACCATCTCCTCGCGCGGGTAGCTGTGGTGGTGGTAGCTGATGGCCGTGTGGCTGATGGTGGAGTAGTCGCCGTTGATGCGCCCAACGGCCAATTCGATTTCGTCGCGCAAGGCCATGTACGTTCCCACCCGCTCCCGCGAGGGGCTGGCGACTTGCACCAGGGTGACATCCTCGATGTCGAGACTCCCGTCAGCGAGAAGCTCGCCAAAGGCCTTGAGTCGGTGCGCGATGCCCTTGGTGTAATCAAGCCGGTCGACTCCGAGCATGAGCGTCTTGGGGTTGCCGAGGTCCTCACGGATCTGCCTGGCGCGTTCCTGAACTTCGGGTCTCCTGGCCAGCTCCTCGTAGCTCTCGGCGTCGATCGAGATCGGGAAGTGCCGCGCGATCACACGACGCGTCTCGCGGCCAATGCCGGGGACGTCGATGGCCGCGGCGCGCGTCGGATAGCCGAACAGCCGCCGCACTGCGCTCGAGAAGTTGCCGGCGTCGGCCACCCGCTGGAAGCCGATCAGGTCGGCGCCGAGCAGCCCGTCCAGGATCTGCTTTCGCCAGGGCAGCTGCGCGAAAATGCCGTATGGCGGAAACGGAATGTGGTTGAAGAAGCCGATGACGAGATCGGGGCGCGCCTCGCGCAGCATCCGCGGCACGAGCTGCAGCTGGTAGTCGTGTACCCATACGGTGGCGCCGGACGCTGCGGCGGCAGCGGCAGCGGCAGCGAACCGTCGATTCACCGCGACGTAGGAATCCCACCACTCACGGTGGTAGCTCGGCGGCGCTATGACGTCGAGGTACAGCGGCCAGAGGGTGTCGTTGGAGAACCCTTCGTAGAACTGCTCGAGTTCGAGCCCGCTCAGCCGCACGGGGATGATTGAGATCCCGTCCTTTTCGAACGGGTCGAAGCCGCGATCGGCAACCCCCGGCCAACCCACCCACGCCCCGTCCGCGGCGCGCATGAGTGGCTCGAGAGCGGTGACGAGTCCACCGGGCGACGTGCGCCAGCACTCCGTGCCGTCAGGGGCCTCTTCGAAGTCCACCGGCAGTCGATTCGAGACCACGACCAGTGGATAGGTCTCGACCAGTGGATAGGTCTCGGCCAGTGGATAGGTCCCCTGGGGCTCGGCGGGCTGGCGCGTTTCTGCGGGAGTAGAAATGGATTATCCGTTCCGGTGCTCGCTTGGGTCGTTGGCCTGGCTGCAAACCAGAAGTTTACCAGCCGGACAAAACGCCGCCCGGAAGGGCGTGCATAAGCGGTTTACGGCGCCGACCGTTTCCCGGGTACCGTGGGAGGCGACGAAGGGGACTCCACATGCGCAAGTTCATTTTCAGCAGTGCGATGATCGGCGTTCTCGCCGGCGGCTGGAACATCTTGTCGGCAACGAGGAGCGGTCCGCGCGACTGGCGGCTCGTGCTGATGTGGCTGGGGTGGGCCCTGAGCGCCGCCGTTGCCATCGGCACGGTCATCGAGGATGCCCAGGAGCGGCGCGTCGAGAGCTGAAAGCCCCGGTCTCCGCCATTATCCGGCGAGCCCATCCGACGTTTTTGTCCGGCGTGTCCGATGCGGTGAAATCACGCGCATCGGCCAGACTGGGGGTACCGTAACCGTTCCGCTTGAAAGGGGCTCCTGTGTTTGGTCGACGACGTCGTGCAACACCCGTGATTCAGGTTGCTTCTCCCGAGCTCAGCGATGAGCAGGTATTCGCGCTTCTGCACGACAAGCTGGCGGAAATCATCGGCGCCTCCGGT
>JBDTAA010000225.1:0-7532 GCA_039924805.1 Cryobacterium sp. | reverse complement strand
GGTAGGCACGATGATGCGCCGGATGCTGGTGCACTTCTGGCCGGTCTTTGATGTCATCTCGGTGACGACGGATGCGACGTAGGCGTCGAACTCGGGGGTGCCGGGCACGGCATCCGGTCCCAGGATCGCGGCGTTGAGGGAGTCGGTCTCGCTGGTGAACCGCACGCCGCCATGCACGATGTTCGGGTGCGACTTGAGTGCGCGGGCCGTGGAGGCCGAGCCGGTGAAGCCGACGAGGTCGCGGTAGTCGAGGTGGTCGATCAGGTCTCGGGCACTGCCGGAGACGAACTGCAGCGACCCTGCCGGCAGGATGCCGGAGGCAAGCATGTGCCGCACGATCGCTTCGGTGAGATAGCCGGTGGGGGTGGCCGGCTTGACGATCGAGGGCACGCCGGCGATGAAGGCGGGCGCGAACTTCTCGAGCATGCCCCAAACCGGGAAGTTGAAGGCGTTGATCTGGCAGGCGACACCCGGGATCCGGGTGTAGATGTGCTGGCCGCTGAACGAGCCGTCGCGGGAGAGCGCCTCGACGTCGCCGTCGACGTAGACCTGGCTGTTGGGCATCTCGCGACGCCCCTTCGAGGAGAGCGTGAAGAGCACGCCGATGCCGCCGTCGATGTCGACCATCGAGTCGCGGCGGGTGGCTCCGGTGCGGGCGGAGAGCTCATAGAGCTCCTCCTTGACCCCGCTGAGGTACTGCGCGAGCTGCTTGAGCAGGATGGCGCGCTGGTGGAAGGTGAGCGTGCCGAGCGACGCCTGGCCGACGGTGCGCGCGTGCTCGACGACGCCGGCGAGGCCCAGGCCCTCCGCACTGACCCTGGCAACCTCCGCGCCGGTGCTGGCGTCGAGCACGGACTGGGTCTTCGCGTCGCTGGCCGGCGACCACCAGGCATCCTTCACATAGCTCGGAACGACGGTGCTGGGCGCGAGTGTGGGGAGATCGAGGAGTGTCATGATGCGTCCTTCCAGTCATAGAAGCCGCGGCCGCTCTTGCGTCCGAGATTTCCCTGCGCGACCATGTCGCGCAGCAGTTGAGGTGGGGCGAAACGGTGACCGAGCGTGGCCTGCAGATGTTCGGCGATGCCCAGTCGAACGTCGAGCCCGACGATATCGGTGGTGCGGAGGGGGCCCACCGGATGCTTGTAGCCGAGGACCATCGCCGCGTCGATGTCGGCGGGGCTGGCGACGCCCTCCTCGACCAACCGGATGGCCTCGAGGGCGAGGGCAACGCCGAGGCGGGAGCTGGCGAAGCCGGGGGTGTCGCGCACCATGATGGGTGTCTTGCCGAGGGCGTTCACCCAGGCGCCGGCGAGTCCGGCCAGTTCGGGGCTGGTGTTCTCCCCCGTGACGACCTCGATCAGCGTCGAGACCGGGACCGGGTTGAAGAAATGCAGTCCGATGAAGCGTTCCGGGTGGGCGAGGGCTGCGGCGAGGCCGGAGATCGACAGCGAGGAAGTGTTGGTGGCGAGCCAGGCTGTGGGTGACAGCTGAGCCTCGACGACGAGCAGGGCGGAGGTCTTGAGGGTTATGTCCTCCGGCACGGCCTCAACGACGAGGCCCGCGTCGGCGAAGGCCGAGACATTCGTGGCGACGGTCAAACGGTCGGCAAAACCCGACCGCGGGCCCGCCACGCCGCCGAGGCTGAGCGTCTTGTCGACGCCGCCCATGACGCGTTCCCACGCGGCGGCGGCGGCCTCCTCGTTCTGTTCGACGATGGTCACGGCCGAGCCGGCGAGGAGGAAGGCGTGCGCGATGCCGGCGCCCATCCGTCCGCCGCCGAGTACTCCTACCGACGTTGGAACACCCAGAGTGGGCGTGTCGAGGTCCTCGGAGACGGGCGTCATCGCTTTTTCCTTTCGAGAAACGCGCTCATGCGGGCGAATTTCGCCTCTGACTCGAACAGGATCGCCTGGGCCTCGTTGTCGACCTGCGGATGCGCGCCGGCCGGGGCGTGGAAGACCTGTTTGGCGAGCCGTGTGGCGAGCGGATCCTGCCTCGCAATGCGGTCGGCGAGGGCCTGTGCGGCGGCCAGGAGGGCGTCCGGCTCGTGCACCTCGGTGATCAGGCGCACGGACAGCGCCTCCTCGGCGTTCAGGATGCGGCCGGCCAGGATGATCTCCTTGGCGACGGGTTCTCCGACGAGCTCGGCCAGCCGCCAGAGGGCGCCGGCCGCCGGGATGATGCCCAGTGCGGTTTCGGGGTTGCCGAGGCGCACCGTGGTGGAACCGATGCGGAAGTCGGCCGCGTAGGCGACTTCGGCCCCGCCGCCGAGGGCCCAGCCGTCGATCGCGGCGATCACCGGCATCGGGAGGCGGGCGATTCGGGCGAACAGTGCGGAGTTGATGCCCGCCAGAGCGTCGGCGCTGCGGCGTTCCCGCAGCTCGGCGATGTCGGCGCCGGAGGCGAAGACGCCCTGCGAACCGGAGATGATCAGGATGCGGGGTTGGCCTTCGAGCTCATCGCAGATGAGGTGCAGCTCGTCGACCATGGTCTGGTCGATGGCGTTGCGCACCTCGGGACGGTTCAGCTGCACGTGCACCCGGTCGGGCCGGCGGTCGACGATGAGCGTGCAGAACTCGTGGGGCGCGGTTTCCGTCGGCACGGTTTCCTCGGGCATCTAGACGAGCTCCACGAGGAGGGATTGGCCCTGCCCGACGCCGACGCACAGGGTGGCGATGCCGCGGCGGGCGCCTTCGCGCTCCATCCGTCCGAGCAGGGTGATCAGGATGCGCGAGCCGGACGAGCCGAGCGGGTGGCCGAGCGCGATCGCGCCGCCGTGCCGGTTGACGATCTCCGGGTCGAAGCCGAGCCGCCGGATCGTGGCGAGGGACTGGGTGGCGAAGGCCTCGTTGAGTTCGACGGCGTCGATGTCACCCACGGTCAGGCCCTGCCGGGCGAGCAACTTCTGGGTGGCCGGCACGGGCCCGAGGCCCATGATCTCCGGGGCCAGGCCGGCGCTTGCTCCGCCCACCACGCGGGCGCGGGGGGTGAGTCCGAGGCGCTCAATGGCGGACTCGCTGGCGACGACGATTGCGGATGCTCCGTCGTTGAGGGAACTGGCATTGCCCGCGGTCACGACACCGCCGGGGCGCACGACCGACCGGAGCGAAGCCAGCTTCTCCAGCGTGGTTTCGGGGCGGGGCCCCTCGTCGTTGAGCACGAGGCCCGCCTTGGTCGGCACGCCAACGATCTCCGGCGCGAAGACGCCTTCATCTCGGGCGGCGGTGGCCAGCCGGTGGGAGCGCAGGGCGAAGGCGTCGGCATCCTCCCGGGTGATTCCGTCGAGGGTGGCGACCTCCTCGGCGGTCTCCGACATGGAGTAGGTGGCCTTGTCCCTGGCGGTGAGGCGCGGGTTCGCGAATCGCCAGCCGATCGACGTGTCGACGATCTCGCCGGGCCTGGCGAACGCCTTTTCCGGCTTGGCCAGCACCCAGGGCGCTCGCGTCATCGATTCGACGCCGCCGGCAATGACCAGGTCGGCTTCCCCCGCCTTGATCATGTTGGCGGCCATGTGCACGGCCGAGAGGCCGGAGGCGCAGAGCCGGTTGACCGTGATTCCGGGCACGCTGTCGGGCAGGCCCGCCAGCAGCACCGCCATGCGGGCCACGTTACGGTTGTCCTCGCCGGCTTGGTTCGCCGCGCCGAGAATGACCTCGTCGATCAGTGCCGGGTCGAGGCCCGAGCGGGAGACGACTGATTCGAGCACGAGGGCCGCGAGATCGTCGGGCCGAACCCCGGCCAGCGCTCCGCCGTATCGGCCGACGGGAGTGCGGACACCATCGACGAGGAATGCTTCGGACATGGCTCCATCACCTTCGACCTACGAATTACTAACTGACCGTTCGTTCCGTAAAGAATGTCACAGAAAAGGCCGAGCGGTCAAACGCGCGCCCGGCCATTCCGTGACTGGTTAGAAAAAGTCGTCGGGGGTTCCGGCTGCCTTGGTGACCTCATCGGTGTTGACGTGCGCAGCGTTGAGCTTCGCCATGGCGACGCGGAGGCCGGACTCCATTTGCGCTGCCCAGAGCTCGGTTTCCCGGCTGGCGGAGTCGGCGGCATCCGCCCGGGCCATCGCCTTGTTCTTTTCGGCGCGCTCGTTGCGCACCTGCTGGATGCTCATCGTGATGGCGTAGTAGGCGGCGACCATCGTCGCGATCGGGGTGACAATCACGGCCAGCGCGTTGATGCTCGCAGACGAGACGCCGACGAAGATCATCACGATGAACGCCAGGGCGAGAATGCCCATGGCCGCCAGCACGACGAGCGCGGTCCGCAGCGATCCGGCGCCGGCGGGCCGGCGGGTCGAATCGGCGGGGGCCGCGGGCGCGGCGGTGGCAGCCGGGGCGGCTGCCGGAGAGTCGGACTGGGTCGGCTCCTGGGCCGTGGTCTCCGGCTGGGCTGGCCGCGTCGGCTGCGGCACGCTCGCCGGCTGGATCATCTGCGTGGAATACAGGGCCGTGTCGGCCTCCGGCATCGATCGGGTGGGCGTGGCTGGGGGCAGGTTAGTCATGTGTCACTCCGTCGTCCTGGGTGGTCTGTGGGGTGTCCGTCGCCCCATTGTGTTCCGCGGGCTGACGGGGGTCAAGCGGGGGCACCACTTCGCCCTCCGGGAACACGCGCTTGTAGCTGCGGCCGTCGGGCAATTGTACGGTTTCGCTGGCGAGTCGGCCGCGGCTCACCTGGAGGTACACCGCCTGCGGGGTGATCCCGAGCTTCGCGGCAGCTTCGGCCACGGACAGCCCGGGCAGGTCGGTGGGAACGCTGCTGGGGCGCGCCGAGCGTTTACGCCCGGCATCCTGCCTGGCCGCGATCTCGGCGTCGGTGCCCTGCCAGCGCCACTTGGCCGCGGCGGGCTTCAGCCCGGCGGCGTCGGCGATCTGATCCCATGTCGCGCCCTGCTCGAGCGCCGCCCGCACGCAGGCGAGCGTGGCGGCATCCGTTTCGAGGGCCTCGAGCAGCCGCCGGATGCCGCGGAGACGCTCGATCGGCGGCCGCGACGTTTCGGCGTCGAGCTCAGCCAACCGGGTGAGCGCGGCGGAAGTTGCCGGCGAGAGGAAGTTGCCCATGGTGGATTCACGTTACACGGCTTCGCCACCACGCCCGCGCGCGTCGCCAACGCGCGTCGCCAACGCACCGCGCGGGGGCTGCGTCCCGCGCATTGGATTCGGCGCGGCGAGCAGGCCGGCGAGCCGCTACCGGGTCGGGGCCGCGTGCACCACGGTGACGGAGTGCGCCGCCAGCAGCAGGGAGCCCGGCTCCCCGCCGAGCACGGCCTCCCCCGCCGACGCGAACGACAACAGCACGTCGCCGCCGTTCGTGGGCACGGAGCGCGCCGACTCGCCCAGGTTGACCAGCATCTCCGTCTCGCCGCGGCGCAGGCACAGCCAGCGCTCCGCCTCGTCGAACTGCACGTCGACTCGGTCGAAACGGGGGTCGGTGATATCCGAGTTGGCGCGCCTGAGGGCACCGAGCGCTCGGTAGAACTCGAGCAGGCGTGCGTGGGCCGGCTCCGCCAGTTCGTCCCAGTCGAGCTTGGAACGTTCGAATGTCTCGGGATCCTGCGGGTCCGGCACGACGCTCGGGTCCCAGCCCATCCGGGCGAACTCGCCGATGCGCCCCGTGGCGGTTGCCTCGCCGAGCTCGGGTTCCGGGTGCGAGGTGAAGAACTGCCATGGGGTCGTGGCCCCCCACTCCTCCCCCATGAACAGCATCGGCGTGAACGGGCCGAGCATCGTCACGGCCGCGGCGATCGCGAGCTGGCCGGCGTCAAGCTGCGCTGTGAGGCGGTCACCGGTGGCGCGGTTGCCGATCTGGTCGTGGTTCTGCGAGGCGACGACGAGGCGCCAGGCCGGCATCCGTTCGGTGTCGATCCGGCGGCCGTGGGTGCGGCCGCGAAAGCTGGAATACGTACCGTCGTGGAAGAACCCGCGGGTGAGTACCTTGGCCAGTGCTCCGAGCGGCTCGAAGTCCGCGTAGTAGCCGACCGTCTCGCCGGTGAGGGCGACGTGCACAGCGTGGTGGAAGTCGTCGCTCCATTGCCCGTCGAGCCCGTAGCCGCCACTGTCTCGCTGCGTGATCAGCTTCGGGTCATTGAGGTCGGATTCGGCGATCAGGCTGAGCGGACGGCCGACCGAGGCGCTGAGCGCGGCGACCTCCGCGGCCATCTCCTCCAGCAGGTGCGTCGCGCGCCCGTCGTGGAGGGCGTGCACGGCATCGAGGCGGAGGCCGTCCACGTGGTAGTCGCGCATCCACATCAGGGCGTTGTCGAGGATGTACCGGCGCACGGTGTCGGAGTCCGCTGCATCGAGGTTGACCGAGGAGCCCCAGGTGGTGCTGCCGCCGTCGCTGAGGTAGGGCCCGAAGACCGGGAGGTAGTTGCCGCTCGGGCCGAGGTGGTTGTAGACGACGTCCTGGATGACGCCGATGCCCGACTGGTGGCACGCGTCAACAAAGCGCTGGTAGGCGGCCGGGCCACCGTATCCCTCGTGCACCGCGTACCAGAGCACTCCGTCGTAGCCCCAGTTGTGTGTTCCATTGAAGGCATTGACGGGCAGCAGCTCGACGAAGTCCACGCCGATCGACGCGAGGTGCGGCAGCCGGGTCGCCGCGGCCTCCAGCGTCCCCTCCGGGGTGAACGTGCCGAGGTGGAGTTCGTAGATCGTGCTGCCGGCCAGCTGGCGGCCGGTCCAGGCCGCATCCTGCCAGGCGTGCTCCGTGGCGTCGAAGGTGCGCGACAGCTCGTGCACGCCGCTCGGCTGGCGCCTCGACCGCGGGTCGGCGTGGGGGCCGTGGCCGTCGACGCGGAATCCGTAGTCGGTCTCGCCCGTCCCCGGCACGCTGACCCGCCACCATCCGTTCTCCCCGCGCGTCATCTCGCGCGCCATTGTGCGTGCCTCCTCGGCCACGCCTTCCCCGCGAGACTGCACTTGTGGTCGTTCTGAGAGCGTCGTGGTGACCACAACTGCGTTTTCGCGGGATGCGACGGGGGCGTAGACGAGCTCCACGGTCTGCGCGGCAGGCGCCCAGACCTCGAAGATCGTCTCGGGCGGCGCTACGGTCTGGTGCGCGTTCATGTCGGATTCCCTCCCGGGCGTGGTCACGTCGTCGAGTGTCAGTGTCGTCGTGCGCGGGGCGTCACGGCGACGGTATCGGCCGCCACGAGCAGCGCCACCGGATACCGGCGGAGCAGGTCGGACACGCGCAGCATCCCACCCTCGAACCGCTCCCCCGTGAG
This sequence comes from Cryobacterium sp., assembly GCA_039924805.1. Classification (GTDB taxonomy): domain Bacteria; phylum Actinomycetota; class Actinomycetes; order Actinomycetales; family Microbacteriaceae; genus Cryobacterium. The sequence continues at coordinate 298 of JBDTAA010000225.1, read as the reverse complement.
CACGTCGACGACCGGATGACCGGGCAGCAGGATGGCCGTGTCCCCCCAGCCGCCGGATGCCTCGAGGCCGAGCGGCAGACGGGTCGCCACGGAGACGGAGCCGCCGCGATCGAACGCGATCACGTGGCCTGCGGCGGCCCCAACGGCCTCGACTGGGGCGTAGCGCGCGAAGCCCTCCGCCCGGTCGCGGCGCAGGCGCAGCGCCCGCGACGTGACCAGCAGCTTGGCGGCGCCGGTCTCGTCGATCGGCGGCAGCCATCCATCGTCGATGCGCGCGAGCAGCGCGCGCCGCACCTCG